>NZ_JBSRZI010000008.1:0-211625 GCF_054057495.1 Mucilaginibacter sp. UYNi724
CTATTTCCCACTTACGTTCGTGCAGGCCGGGTTTCATATCGGTAACATCATCTTTCCACTCTCCTACCTTATTGGCATCATCGTAAAAAGCGTTGGCGTAAGGGTCGCGCAGGATACAGGTAACCTGGCGGTTTATAACCCCTGCAACCAGTTTTTTCAGTTCGGCATCTTTATTTATAAAGGCAATGTATGGCCAAACCTGCGCGCTGCTATCGCGCAGCCACATGGCATCAATATCGCCGGTAATTACATAAGTATCGGGCTTGTTGTTAACCACTTTATAGGTAACGGTAGTATCAAGGGTGTTTGGGAAACAGTTCTCAAAAAGCCACCCCAGCTCCGGGTTTTTAACTTTCGATTTAAACTCCGCAATCACTTTTTCTATCGATGCATTTTTAAATTTACGTGCCGATACGGGTACACGCACAACCGGGAATGCTGGTTTCGCAGCAAACGAAAATTTGCTCATTAATACTCCTGCACCTAATATACTGGTGCTGCCAATAAATTGCCTTCTCTTCATGTTCTCAAATAGGTAAATAAAAAAAATCTTCCGGGCCAAATATAACCCGGAAGACCCAATTCTCAGTGCTTAAAATTTGCCGGCTGCTTTTAACGTGGCTGCGGCCTCCATCGTCGTAACCCCGCTTATTTGCGTGGTTAAGTCTGTTGTACCCGATGGTTTGGTTTTCCAATCCGGACTAACCATAAAATCGGGCCTGCTGATACCTTTTGCAAATAAGGTTTCGGCATTATATTTTAAATATTTGGCGTATGCTTCACGATCTGTAGATGATACGTCTTCTTTAAGTGTCAATAAGGTTAGGTACCTAACCAAAATACCTTTAAATAAGCCACCATCGCCCTGGCCTTCGCTTTTTAGCAAGCCACCCGGTGAAATATCAAGGTCTTTAATGGTAGCGTTGGCCGTACGTACAGCATCGCTCAGGTAAGTACCATCACCTGTTACGTTGTAAAGCTCAAGCGCAGCGCCAATAAACACGCCTTGGTTGTAGGTAAACTTATTTTTGCTGATCTGGCCGTCGTGGTCGCCGTTGATTCCATCCCACACAATACCGCTAACAGGATCAACTAACGTACCTTTTAACCAGGTATATAATTCTTTCGCAAGAGCAAGGTCGGCAGCATTTTTTTGCAGGCGGTAAAGGCGCGCGGCAAAAATAATTGCAGGCGCGTTTGCCGGT
Organism: Mucilaginibacter sp. UYNi724; assembly: GCF_054057495.1. Taxonomy (NCBI): domain Bacteria; kingdom Pseudomonadati; phylum Bacteroidota; class Sphingobacteriia; order Sphingobacteriales; family Sphingobacteriaceae; genus Mucilaginibacter; species Mucilaginibacter sp. UYNi724. The sequence goes on from NZ_JBSRZI010000008.1 coordinate 1,206, forward strand.
GTGTTCTTATAATCCAGCTGCGATTTACGCCACGCTATACCCCCACCCTGGTTGCTGTTAACACCTGTTTTGATGTCTGTCCACAAAGTGGTTGCGGCAGCAAGGTAATCTGCATCGTTTGTAGCTTCGTATGCACGTAGGGTTGACAATGCCAGCCACTCCATATCATCATAGTACTCGTTCTGCAACTTGTTACCGTTAGTGGCTTTTGTACCGTTTAGTAACGATTTGATTCGTTGTTTATAGAGGTCGTTTTTGGTACGTAGATAGCCATCTATAAATACATCCATCGTATGGGCTTGAGGCCAATAGTTGTAATTGGTATTGCCGCCGTTGTTTTGGATAAAATAATTTCCGTTAGATGACAGGAACGTAGTGTAAGTTTTTTCCTGCAAAGTATCGGCCGTTGCCGCAAAAGTATAATTGATCACTGCTGATGCTTTGTTTCCATACAGCGGGAACGGTTTATCCTTTAAGCAGGAAGTGAGCATAACAGGGATAAGCCCTGCCAGTGCTATTATTTTTATATGCTGGGTTACGTTTTTCATATAATATTTTTAATTTATAATGAGCGGCGGGCAAGCCCGCCACCCACTAAACCAATTATTTAATTGTTACCACGTGCGTGTAAGCCGCACCGTCCGAATTAAAAATCACCGAGATATCCGCGTTTTTTGTATCGATATCATGGTTAAACTTAAAAGTGTAATCAAACACCGAATTATTAACAGGCACTACGTAAAAGTAAGAGGCAGGTGTACCTGAGTTCGCCGCACTGTTATCAGAGTTTACACTCCCAAAATATTGCTCGGTGCTTGTGTTATCAGCATTTTTAAACGTAAATCTAAATTTGTAACGTTCCTCAAGGCCGTAGCTTACATGATCAAGCATAATCTTTTGGTTCTCAATCTTCCAGGTTCCGTTACCTGCGTATGGAAGTTCGAACCATATTTTAGCCTGATTAGAAAACCATAATCCTACGTTGGTAACCTCGGTAGTTTTATATGCGGCAACATTAAAGTCAACCTCAATTTTTTCAACCTTAGTCGCACCTGCAAAATCTGTATTGCCAGCTTCGGTTAATTTTGCACCATCGTACGAATACGTTGTTGGCGTTCCTGTTTTACGGTCTGCAAAATGGAAGCTACCGGCTTTTAGTGATGTATAAATTTCAAATTTACCAGGTGCCGTTTGTTTAAACTTAAGTGCTTTAGTCAAGTCGTCACCACCTTCGCTGGCTGTACCTGTAAGGAATAACTCCGTTGGGATATCTGTAAAACCTGCAGGGCGTTGAATTTCAATCACGCGGTTAACACCCGATTTTTGTACGTTAATACCTTTTGACGACATAACCGTCCAGATCACCTTGCCCGATTCCTGTGGTTTAACACCGGCAAGGGTGGCAATTTTATTAAGATCGCTAAAGGTTACGGTTAACTTGTTGTATAAACCGTTACCATCAGAAGGCACCGAATAAAGGGGTTTTGAAAAATCGCCACCCTCTTTATCAAATGCAACCTCATATAAAACTAAACCATTATCTTCAGCACGGGCTTGCTCCCACTCAAATGCTACCGAACCAGATGCACCTGACGCGATTTTTACAAACTTGCCATCCTCCGGTAAAAACAGGTTATTTACTGCCGATACGTTGGCGTTGCCAATTGTTTTGTCTTTTTTGCAGCCGGTTATAACAACCAGGGCTACCATACCTGCAAGCAGGCTATAAAAAATATTTTTCATGATCTTAATTGATTATAATTTTTTCTATAAATAATTTTAGTTCCAGCCCGGGTTTTGTGTAAGGTTTGGATCAACCGCACGCTCATCCCTCGGTACCGGCCACAAGTAGTTTTTACTTGCATCAAATGTGCGCAGGTTGGCACGGATATAACCGTTATCTACCCCCGGTGCGCCAAATTTGGCACCGTGTGCCCAACCGTTCAATACGGTTTCGGCGATCTTCCAGCGGCGGATATCAAATATGCGTAAGCCTTCCATCGCTAATTCCACACGGCGCTCTTCGCGAATTGTGGTACGTAATGATGCCTGGTTGCCGGCAGGGAAGTTCAACGCTTCTGCAGCCGTAAAGCCTGCACGGGCACGGATAACTTTTATGGTTTTATCCCATGTGGTTGCATCCATCTGGCTTAACTCGTTCTTTGCTTCGGCGTACATTAGCAGTACATCTGCATAACGGATCAGGATCAGGTTTAAGCCCGAGCCAAAATCGGCAGTGTTTGATGTAGGGTCGAAGTATTTGCGGGTATAATAACCGGTTGGTGACGATGTAGCACCCGGTGCATACTCATCAAAACGCTTAGTAGGGTCCGGGTTAGGATCGCTGCCAGGTTTGGTGTAAATAGTGCTGGTAACGTTAGCCTGGTTTTTCCATTGATACAGGTGATAAACAACAGTATTGGTAAAACGAGGGTCGCGACCTACATATGGGTTGTTCTCGTCGTAACCGGATCCTGCGGCATTTATCTTTTTACCGTTTGCCATCAGGTAGCTGTCAACCAGTTCCTGTGTTGGTGCAATGGCGTTAAGCCTGCCACCCACAGATATCGGCGCCATATCCCTAAAGTCGGTATAGAACCTGTTACCGGCTGCTACCGGTGCATATTGCAAGTCGAATATTACCTCACTATTATACTCGTTCTGTGGTAAAAACAAACCTTCGTAAGAATTAAACAAAGCGTAGTTACCATTCGTAGCGTTACCAATCAGTTTTTCACACTCGGTAACCACTTCAGCCCAACGGCTGTCGTAAAGTAACACCCTTGCTTTTAGGGCAACGGCGGCACCTTTGGTTACGCGGCCCTTGTCTGCAGCGGCCAACGAGGTGTTTGTAGGTAAATCCGTTGCAGCCTCATCAAGTTCTTTCAAAATAAAAGTAACTACATCGGCTTTTGGTGTACGTGCAACGGTTTTTGATTCGTCGATAGTAATATCTTTCTCTATCAATGGCACATCGCCCCACCAGGTTTCCAGCAAAAAGTAATGCCATGCGCGGATAAACCTCGCTTCGGCTTTCATACGTGCTTTTAACGTAGCATCCATCACGGTAACCTTGTCAACATTTTCTAAAAAGATGTTACAGGTTTTGATACCGCGGTAATGATCGCCCCACTCGCCTTTTAAACGGCCCAGTGACGGATCATAAGTGCCCGCTGCCAATGAAGCAACTCCATTGTTGTCGCCACGGCCGTTGTAAGCATTATCAGACATTGCCTCCATCGAAAAGAAGTAGCCGCTGTTTGAGATTTGCGAATAAGCAGTATTTAAAACGTTGTTTGCTTTATCCGTAGTAGTCCAGTAGTTGGCATCTGTAAACCTGTTCTCGGGCGCCAGATCCAGCTTTTTACAGGCAGCTAAAGCTGTTACCAGCATTATTGCCAAGCCTATTTTATTGATATTAAATTTTTTCATGTCTGTGTAGAATTAAAGTGTTATATCAATACCAAAACCATAATAAATTGGTGTAGGGTAAGAACGCGCGCTGTTAGCGCCACCATTTTGAGGCAATTGAGAACTGCCGTTTAATTCTGATGATTCTGGGTCGATAAACTTCAAGCCCGAGAACGTAAGCACGTTTTGGCCGGTAACATAAGTTCTAACCTTGCGCATACCAATAGCCTTTGCAACGCCTGTTGGCAATGTATAACCGATTTGTATATTTTTAACCCTTAAATAAGAGCCATCAAATAAATACATATCGGACCCCCTGCGGAAGTTATTTTCGTTTGACTGGCTTCCGCTTGCTGCAAGGCGAGGGAAACGGGCATCAGGGTTGTTTGGTGTCCAGTAATCTAACTGGTGCTGGTAAATAACCTGCGAGTAGTTGACGTGGAATGGCTCTACCTGCTCACCCCTTATAAACATACTGCGTTTGCCTACTCCCTGTAAAAATAGGTTTAGGTCAAAGCCTTTAACCGTGAGGTTATAAGTGAAGCCAAATGTTAAGCGCGGGAAGCCACTGCCTAAAACAAACTTATCGTTCTCGTCAATTATGCCATCGCCGTTAACATCTACATAACGGTTGTCACCCGGCTGCACGTTAAGGCCGGCCGGTTTAGGGCCATTGTTAATATCATCCAGGTTTTGGAAATAACCATCACGTTTAAGGCCAACGTATGAACCTATTGGCAAACCAACTTTGTTTATAATTTGCATTTCATCGCTGGTACGGAGCTGATCGCCACCCTCAAGTTTTAAAACTTTGTTTTTGGTATCGGCAACGTTAAAGGCGAAGCTGTGGTTAAACGCACCTGTTTTTAAACGGTAGTTGATGGTTACTTCCCAACCGCGGTTTTGTACTTCACCTGCATTATAATCTCCTAACCCTGCGCCAAATGTACCCGGTACAACGGGTGGCAACAGAATGTCGCGGGTAATTTTGTTGAAGTAATCAGCAGATACGGAAAGCGCGTTTTTAAAGAATGTTGCATCAAAACCAACGTTAAAGGTAGATGCGCGCTCCCAACGTATATCAGGGTTAGCAAAACCGATGGTAGCGGTACTTTGGGGCAAGTTGTTGAACGCGTAGTAGCTATCGGTAGATACGCCAAACGTGTTCAGGAACTGGTAATCGCCAACATTTTGGTTACCCAAAATACCGTAAGAACCACGAATCTTCAGGTCACCAAATCTATCGCGGTAACTCTGCATAAAATCCTCCTCGGTTAAACGGTAACCAATAGTTCCCGACGGGAAGAATGCATTGCGATTGTTTTTAGCAAATTTAGATGAAGCGTCCACCCTGAAATCGAACTCGCCGTAATACTTGTTTTTGAAGTTGTATGACGCGCGGCCAAATACTGAGTTAAGGCTGCTTTCAAATTTGTTATTATTTGTGGCTGATGACGAGGTTTCGATTATTGTACCGGTTGTTGGGGTACCCAATTCCGGATCGGTAAACTTAAGGCGAAGGTAATTCGCATCATTAGTAGATGACTCGTTAGCCACACCTATCAGCACATCAACATTGTGATTTTTTGCAAATGTTTTGGTGTACTGCGCTAAAAACTGCGAATTAACAAATAGGTTCTTCTGATTCTCGTCAAAAGTGTTCCTGTCAGATCCGTAACTGCCTTTTGGCAAGTAGTTAACCTGTATAACACGGCCAAACATATGGTTGGACGTTAGCCTGCCACCAAACACGCCCTTTAGTTTCAGATCTTTGGTGATGCCTAACTCTGCGGTAAGGTTACCAAAGATATCATCGTTATCGCGCTTGCGGTAACCGCCTTTTTCAAGGATACCAAGCGGGTTAAACTCGGCCAACACATCGTTGGTTAAGTAGTTGCCCTGGTCGTCTTTTATTTTGTAGTACGTTGGCGTACGGCCGGCGTCTACTATAAGCGTACCGGTTTGGTAAGAGTGCTCTTTAATCTCGGTACGGGTGTAAGCTAAAATGCTGGTTAACTTTAAGCGCCCAAATTCGGTGGCTAAGTTCATGCGGTAGTTGTAACGCCTTAAACCATAATCCGGGCCGACAAGGTTACTGCGCTGATCGAGTACACCTGCCGAAACCAGGTAGGTAGAGTTTGCACTGCCTCCGCTTAAGCTAAGGTTATGGTTCTGCTGTACCGCATTTTGCAAAATAGCATCCAAAAACCATTGCTGATCGCCCTGTGCCTGAAAATCACGGATTTGCGCAGGGCTGTAAACTGGGGTTAAGCCTGCATTTACAACCGCCTCGTTACGTAAAAGAGCATTTTCGTAAGCGTGTACCGGTTTATAACCAACATGTGGTATTTGCACACCACCCTGGCCATTGTAAGTAAGTACTGCGCCGGCATTCTTGTTACCTTTTTTAGTGGTAACCAAAATCACACCGTTAGCAGCACGCGAACCGTAAATAGCCGCGCTACCCGCATCTTTTAATATCGAAATACTTTCGATATCCAACGGATTAAGCAGGTTAAGATCACCACCGGTAATACCATCAATCACGATAAGCGGTGTGTTATTACCAAATGTGCTGACACCGCGTATGTTAATCAATTGCTGGGCGCCAGGCTCGCTGCTGGTTTGTTGGATAATTAAGTTTGGCGATGTACCCTGTAGTGCCTGTGTTAAGTTAACGGCAGGTTTACCTTCAATATCTTTTGTACCTATCTGATCTACCGCGCCAATAACATTCACACGTTTTTGAGTGCCGTAACCGACAACTACAACCTCGTTCAGCGAACTTTGCGAAGCTACTAACTGGATATTTCCTACAGAAGTTTGACCGTTAAGCGGCACTTCTTTAGAGGTAAAACCAATAAAGCTTAATACCAGGGTGCCATCAGCGTTCGGTAGGTCTAAAACAAAATTACCGTTTACATCTGTAACTGTACCAAGGGTGGTACCCTTAAGCTTAACGCTTACGCCCGGCAATGGTTGGTTGGTATCATCCAATACCTTACCGGTAATTTTTGTTGCTTTTACAGAAACAGAAGACTGGCCTGTAGAAGCAAGCGTCTCGGCCTTATCGCCAATAACGATAACATCGTCAATTAGTTTGTAACTAAGGTTGTATGGAGTTAAAACCTCGTCAAGTACCTCTTTGATACTTTTATTTGTTACGTTAACGTCAACCTTAAATGTCGGCTTCAGTAAGTTATCCGCGTAAGCGAATTTTACTTTTTTATCGGCAGCAATTTTATCAAGCGCATCCGTAAGTTTTAAGTTTTTAAGCTTAAGCGTTACCTGTTGCTCTAAAAATTTTTGGCCATAAGAATTGTTTGCAACGGCGGTAAAGCACATTAAGCAAACAACGAAGCAGGCAAGCGAGGTAAATTTCATTAATATTAATACATAACGAACTACTCCATTTGAAAATAGAGATATATTCATAGATTTGAATAAATTAAAGTGTTTGAAATTCAAGTGCGGCGTTCTCTGAATTCGACCTCTGAAACGTACACTTAATAATAACCCGGCATTTTAATAACCCTGTTTCAATTCCCATTGATCAGGGTTTTTTTATGTATTTATGTCTTCATTCGTTTTTAATTTAGGTGAACTGATAATTGGTTTATCTTTCTATTATAATTGGTCTTTTATTTATTAGCAGCCTTTACCTTTTAATTGGTAACCCCGGCCATCTGCTACGGCTTTGCCCCTCACCAGCTTGGAAATTATTTTGATGATGTTTTGTAGCGATACATTGGTAAAATTGGCCGAGATAGCGCATTTGGTAAGGTTAGCATCAGCCTTTACCGTTACATTGTAGCGATGATAGATTGCGTTAAGCACTTCGGCCAATGGCATGTTCTTAACCACAAAGTCTCCGCTTTTCCAACTGGTAAGGTTTGTAATGTCAACACCTTGAGTGGTAACGGCGCTATGGGTTTTCTTATCCATTAAAACTTCTTGCGCCGGGGTAAGAAATACAGTTTTCACCGAAGGCGCAAGCACACCTACTTTACCGGTAGCTACATCAACTTTTACAAAAGCATCTTCGGGATAAGCCTTAACATTAAAACTGGTACCCAATACCTGCGTTTTAATCGTACCTGTGTGAACAATAAAGGCCTTTTCAGCATTGTGCTCCACTTCAAGGAACGCTTCCCCTGTTAGCGTGATCTCGCGGGTATTGCCACGAAACTCCGCCGGGTAAGTTAATTTACTCCCACCGTTTAGCCATACCTTGGTACCGTCTGATAATGTAAAAGCAGCCACCTGGCCGTTTGCTGCTGTAAATTGTTTTTGTGGAATGGGCGACACTACATCAAGTATCTGTAAGCGATATTCAAAAAACAATGCCGAGAGCGAAGCCACCGCAACTAACGATGCGGCAACCATCCACTTTTTACCATTACCCGCGCGTTTAACCGGCATAGCATCAATGCTATTTATAATGCGGTTATATACCTCATCGCTGTTAAAACCTTTGTCTTTGCCGGCGGCTGGCTCATCGCTAAGCTGCATATCGTCAAAATATTTGGTCACAAGGTTTTCCTGCAAAGCGCGGTCTTTGGCCTGGATTTTTTTTCTCAGAAAAGTAAACTTTCTCATGGTTTATATATGTAAGATGCAATTGCCGGCGGCACCCCCTAAAGGGAAGTAAAAATATTTTAGAGGGATAACTACGCGCCGAAGATCTGCACTAAAATAGCAGCAATTAATACCGGCAGGTAGTCGCTTAAGCCTATACGCAGGTAGCGCAGGGCAATGGTCATTTGGTTTTCTACGGTTTTAACCGAAATGTTTAAACGGGAAGCTATTTCTTTATTGCTAAGGTACTCTTTACGGCTCAGGGTGAAGATCTGGCGGCATTTCTCGGGCAGGCGCTCTACCCCTTCATCAAGTAAATGGCTGATATCGCCTTGCATTAATTTACTGTCGGCAGTGTATCTTTCGGTAAGTGTTGAAATGGCCGACAGGTCAAGCGTGGCCTTTTGGGTGCGTATGTACATCAGCACGCGGTTTTTAATGGCTACTTTTAAATACCATTCCAGCGAATTGATCCATAAGGTGTTCCGTTTTGCCCAAAGATCAATAAACAACTCCTGAACAAGGTCTTCACAAACGTCGCTATCCCTAAAAAGATTATACGCCACCTGGTAGGCCTTACCCGAATATTTATTGTACAGCGTTTCAAACGCCTTACGGTCGTCATGCCTTAGCAGTTCTAAAAGTTCTGCATCGGGCCACATTTGATATTCCTTATCTGGAAGCATAAAATGGACGGTAAATGGTTTGCTGTAATTGGTAAGGCATAATTACAAAGTTTTCTTCAAATAAAAAATAGTTACTTAAATTTCAATACACTAAGTACGCACAATTACGATGGCGGTAACCGAACAATAGTTTTACTGAAGCGTTTTTAGTAGGTTTACTTAAAACCTATAAACATGGCAACAGTTGCACTGGGCAGTAAGGCCGGCAAATGGATAATGGTGTCATCCATTATGGCATCGGCCATGGCATTTATTGATAGTACCGCCTTAAATGTTGTATTGCCATCACTGCAAAAAAGCCTAAACGCCAGCGGCACCGATCTTTTCTGGATCCTGAATGCCTACCTCCTGATGCTTGCCGCCCTCATCCTGATGGGTGGTTCACTTGGCGACAGGCTGGGCCGCAAAAAGGTTTTCATGGTGGGCATTTTAATATTTATATTGGGTTCCGCAGCATGTGGTTTCGCGCCGGGCGTTACGCTGCTTATCGTGTTCAGGATGATGCAAGGTATCGGGGGCGCGCTGATGATACCGGGGAGTTTGTCGCTCATCTCCTCCTCTATCAACCCAAAAGAACGCGGCAAAGCCATAGGTACCTGGAGTGCTTTTACAACAGTAGTTACCATGGGTGGCCCCGTTTTAGGTGGTACCTTTGGCGATGCCGGTTTATGGCGATACATCTTTTTCATCAACATACCCATAGGCATTGTAGCCCTCATCATATTAGCTAAAAACGTAAACGAAATAAAAGACGACAACAGCAAGCAAGGCCTCGATTTTGCAGGTGCTATAGCCATTGCATTGGGCTTGGCGGCAGTTACATTCGGTTTTTTGAGGATCCCTGCCGTAGGGCTACACAACTGGCAAGTTTATACTTCTTTAGGTGGTGGATTGATGCTGTTGATCGCTTTTGTGTTCATCGAAAAAAAGAGCAAATACCCGATGATGCCTTTGCAGCTTTTTGCAAATTTAACCTTTAGCGGAGCCAATTTACTTACGTTTTTCCTTTATGCCGGGCTTGGCGCGGGTATGTTATTTTTAGGTTTGAACATGGTGCAAGTGCAGGGCTACAGTCAGCTACAATCGGGCCTAACATTTTTGCCGTTTACGGTTTTGATGATAACCATTGCAAGGTTTGCAGGCGCATTGGCAGATAAGCATGGCCCGCGCATGCTACTCATTGGCGGCCCTGCGGCGGCTGGTGCTGGTTTGCTCATCCTGTCGTTTGTGAAACAAACAGCCGGGCCGTCTGATTACTGGACCACATTCTTCCCCGGCATATTGGTGTTTGGATTGGGAATGTCGTTTACCGTAGCGCCGCTAACCGCTGCGGTAATGGGTTCCGTAAGCGATCATTTTTCGGGGGCAGCGTCTGGCGTAAATAACGCGCTTACCCGAATAGCTAATGTTTTTGCTAACGCGATACTTGGTGCATTAGCCGTGTTGTTTTTTTCTGGCGCGTTACAAGGCCAGCTTAAAAATGCAAAGTTAAATGATAAGCAAAGAAAGGTTATAGAGCAACAGGCTGTAAATCTGGGCAACGCCAAAGTACCTTACGGGTTTGAGGTGAAGGATAAGGCGGCGATTGAAAAAGCTTACAAGAACAGCTTTATAGCAGCTTACGGTAATATAATGCGCATTGCTGCGGGATTGGGATTTTTAGGTGCGTTAATGGCCGTCCTGTTTATCCGCAATAGCGCTGTGAAGAAAGGTACAGAATAACGCAACATCACCTATAAATTAAAGTATCGTATAGTAGTTATCATAAAAAATGTGATATTACGCCCTCGAAATATCAATCGAATATAAACCCTCTTTACCATGAACAGAAGCAATTTTTTAAAAAATAGCGCATTGGCGGCAGGTTCTATGCTGGCCGGAAACTCGGTTTTGGCAAGTACTAATGCTAACCAAAGCATCGCCCCCGGCAAACCTTTTAACATGAATTATGCCCCACACGATGGCATGTTCAAAAATTCGGGAGGTGCCAATTTTTTAGATCAGATCCGTTTCATGTACGACCAGGGTTTCCGCAGTATCGAGGATAATGGCATGAGCAGCCGCAGCCCCGCCGAACAGGAGAAAATTGGCGGCCTACTTACTAAACTTGGTATGAAAATGGGTGTTTTTGTACTGGATAAAGGAGGAAACGGGGCGAATACCTTAGCCGATGGCAAGCAGGAACACATCGATATATTTTTGAAAGGGTGCCACCAGGCGGTAGAAGTTTCCAAACGTTGCGGCGGAAAATTGGCCACCGTGGTCCCAGGCGATTTTGTCCGCAACTTACCGCTGGATATCCAGAACGCGAACGTGATAACTGCCCTGCGTAAAGGCGCCGAGATATTGGAGCCACACGGCATTGTAATGGTGCTGGAGCCCCTTAGCGATACGCCCGACCTTTACCTGCGCACATCGGCACAAACCTATATGATTTGCAAGGGCGTTAACAGCCCAAGCTGCAAGATATTGTATGATATGTACCACATGGCCAAAAATGAGGGTAATTTGATCAACAATATTAAGCTTACCTGGGACGAGATTGCTTATTTCCAGATAGGCGATAACCCAGGCCGTAACGAGCCTACTACCGGTGAAGTGAACTACAAGAACATCTTTAATTTTTTACACGAGAAAGGCTACAAGGGTGTATTAGGTATGGAGCATGGCAACTCCCGCCCCGGTAAAGACGGTGAACTGAGGGTTATTGAAGCTTACAGGGAAAGCGATATTTTTTTATAGGGATTACCTAACCAACGGCTCATAAGCATATACCACCTGGTAAGGCGTGTTCTTTAATTTAGCAGACATTTGACCAATAGTTAAGTTCTCTAACTGTGGGGTTGGCTCGCAGACCGAATAGGTTTTGCCATTGTAAATAATAGGTTCGCCTACCGGCTTGCTAAATTCTACCGCCATGGTAATGTGCGTTGGGTATAATAGCGCTATCATTGGCAGATTATAGATCTCCTTTACCAGGTAGAAAAATAAAGCTGCACGGTCATCGCAATCGCTGTAGTTTGAGGCCAGGGTTTCTCCCGGAGAAAGGCGTTTTTCCTTGCCGAAATTTTCATTGTCATTTTCATACAGGAAAGCGTAACGGGTAAAGCGCATCAGGTAATCAACACCTTTGTGTTCATCCATTCCTTTCATATTTTTCTTCAACAATGGGATAAGTGAACCGTAGGTTTCTTTACTCAGCGGGATATTAAAGTATGTTTCAAAACTTACACCGGGGTAATTGTTAAATGCCTTCTGCTGATCGGTATTTACCTTTATTTTAAAATGATATTGTTTACGGTCATATTCAAACGACATTTGCTTTTCTATGTCATGCTCGGGTTTAAAATCGGGCATCAGGGTAACCTTGTACGAAAATGCCTTTACTGCTGCCGCGATGGGGATACTTACCGGAATAGGCGGGTCGTCGTTAAGGTCGGCCTTGGCATAATCATGATAGTTAAGGCAAACAAACTGTTTACCATCCACCATAAAATATGGGATATCACTAATATCCTCGTTATTGTAAACGTAAAATATCACTTTTTGATGGGCCAGTGCCAGCCTTGCGTCGTACCCGGACTTATTGAGCATAAACCATTTGTAAAAAGTATATGCACCATAGTTGGCCTCCTTAGGGCTAATCTGTTGCGCCACCCTGCGGATAAGCTGATAGTACATCCAATCGTTTAATTGGTGCTCTTGTTTGTAAGCTAAAAGGGAATCCACCAATACTTGGTATTTACCCACGTTGACAGTGGCGTAATACTTTTTTAAAATATCGGCATTAAGCGGTTGCGGCAAATTCACCAACACCGAATTATCAACCTTAACGATAAAGAGGGCTTTATAAAAATCTACGCGTACCTCGTGCCCCTGCCCGTTCGCAATTGCGAATGGCAATATAAAAAGCATTAAAAAAAATAAACGTAACAGCCGTAGCATGGCTTATAATTTGGTTACATTAAATATACATTATATTAACGTTTAATTAACACTAATAAATATTTAATTTTTTATCCTTGATGGCGCCACGCCGTACTTGTTCTTAAAGGCGAATGAAAAGTGCGAAAGATCCTCGAAACCCAGTTCTAAATATACATCTGAGGCAGATTTACCTTTTTCTTTGATAAGGTAATGTGCCTCTTGTAAACGGCGTTGCTGCAACCAGCGGCTTGGAGTGATGTGGTAAATCTTCTCAAAATCGCGCTTAAAGGTTGCCAGGCTGCGGCCGGTTAGGTACGCAAAACGCTTAAGCTGCACATTAAAGTGAAAGTTTTTCTCCATAAAACCTTCCAGATCTATTTTACCGGGTTCGCTAAAATCAAACAAAACATCCTTCATTTCGGGCTTACTTTGCAACAGTATTAAAATAGCTTCGCGGAGTTTAAGTTCCTGCAGTTTATCATCAATTGTAATATCGTTTGATTGATACGGAATGATGGATTCCATGAAGCTTTTGTACAAGGGTTGTGGCGGTAACACCATCACCGCATTGCCGGTATAATGCCCTGTACACTTGAAGCCGTACTCTATACTAAAATTGCGCAGCGTTTGTTGATCCAGGTAAACCGATACCGATTTAAAGTCGCTGTTTGGCGGTGGTACTTTCAAAAACTTAACCAGGTTATTCCGCATAATGAACCTAAAATCCCCCGGTTTAAAAACAGATTCCTTTTGCCCGTCATTAATTGTCATGGTCCCGGCTATGTGGTAGCTAAATACATGCTCCGGAACAAACTGCTCACCCTCGCGGCTGCGGGTAACGTAGCAAGAGTATGCTATTTTGGGGCGTTCGGTATGTTCTTGTTTGGTTGGCATGGTGCAGATTTAAAAAAAGGTTGATCGGGTGGATGGTACAAAGTTACAAATAGGCAACCATTCACCCGATCAACCGTCACTATTAATTACTTTTCAAACTCATGTAGCGTTTACCGTATTCAGTTTCCAGGAAATTTTCGGCACCATCCGCATCGGTAGAAAGGCTGGTACTTTCCCATTTTTCTAATTCCCTAAGTTTAGCCGCTTCAGAATATTTTACAATACCTACGGCGTCGCTGCCCAGCAACAGGTGTAAAGGCGGCTCGGGGGTATTTACCATATCTATCATTACCTGGGCGGCTTTGCCCGGGTCGCCTGTTGGTGTAAAACTGCCGCTTTTAAATGCATTTACACGGATGTCAACAGTGGTTTCGTAACCTTCTACATGTGGCGCGTACGTCATCGAATCGCCAGCCCAATCGGTACGGAAACCACCCGGCTCAACACAAATAATTTTGATACCTAAAGGCGCAACCTCTACAGCCAAGCCCTCGCTAAATCCGCTAAGGCCAAATTTGGCTGCCTGGTATATACTTACACCGCCGCTACCAACCCTGCCACCTATCGAACTGATCTGCAAGATATGCCCGCTGCGCTGCTTGCGCATGTAAGGTAAAACAGCACGTGTTATTTCTATCGGCGCGTATAAATTAGTTTCCAGTTGGGTGCGTACCTGCTCATCGGTATAGGCTTCAACCGCGCCGGTTATACCAAAGCCTGCATTGTTTACAAACACATCTACTTTACCAAAATGGGCTACCGTATCTGCAATGGCTTTATGTACCCGCGCTTTGTCATTAACATCCAGCTTAACCGGAAAGACTTGGCCGGGATATTTATTTTCAAGCTCGTTTAAACTATCTGTATTGCGTCCCGTTGCGGCTACTTTATCGCCTGTGGCAAGCACCGCTTCTGTAAGGCTGCGGCCTAATCCGCGTGAGCTACCTGTTATGAACCAAACTTTTGTCATTGTTTTAATTATTAATTGTATAAGACAAAAGTAGGTTGTAACGCATAGCTGCGTTTTGTTGCAAAGCTCAAACCGCTTTGCTGAAAAGTTCAAACGATATTAAAGATGATTGCTATTCTTTCAGTTTAAGATTGCTCACATCGTCCAGCAAAAAACAATGGGTAAAATTGGTCATGCCGGTTTTTGGATAATAATTTACCGCAGCCGGTGCCGCAAGCAATATTAACTTTGCCTTTGGAGAATGTGTCTTAGTTTCGGCAATTAAACGTACGCCGATACCCATTTTTTGGTAGGCCTGGTCAACCGCCAAATCTGAAAGATAAGTACAAAAAGCGAAATCTGTGAGCGCACGCGATACACCAACCAATTTGCCATCTATGCGCGCGGTTATAATAAGGTTGGCATTTTGCAGCATATCCTGTATGCGTTCGGCATCATCAACAGGGCGGCGCTCGGCAAGTGTGCTACGCTTTAACACGTCAATAAATTCATCGGCACCAAGCGTTAATTCACGCTGAAATATAATATCTGAGATAGGCATTTTTAAGGGTTTAAGGTTAACAATATCCAAATATGAAAACCTGTGGCTGTTAAGCCATAGTCCAATAAATATAAAGGCTTTAGTCCAGATATATAAACTAAA
Source organism: Mucilaginibacter sp. UYNi724 (assembly GCF_054057495.1). Lineage (NCBI taxonomy): Bacteria > Pseudomonadati > Bacteroidota > Sphingobacteriia > Sphingobacteriales > Sphingobacteriaceae > Mucilaginibacter > Mucilaginibacter sp. UYNi724. The sequence continues at coordinate 16,315 of NZ_JBSRZI010000008.1, forward strand.
AAAGCCAGGCTATTCAGACCAGGCTTTCAAGTAAATGTTGTCGACTATTGCGGCTTTAACTCCAACACAAAACCTCCTTTAGGCATCATGGTAATGGCAACCTTGTTATCCTTTTCCTGAACAATCTCTGTATGCACAATTGTACGCGGCGTGTTGCCATCAGTAAATAACGTGCCATGATAAACGTTTTTATTGTACAGGAATGGCAGGCTAAAGTTGTAATTTTTAGATGTATTCTCACCGTTTATACCGGCTATATACCAGTTTTTACCTTTGCGGCGGGCAATGATAGCATCCTTACCCGGCTCCCCCTGTATCAGTTTTGTATCATCCCATGTGTTTGGCACATCACTCAGAAACGCCTTTACTACATTGTCCTGGCTTAGGTATGATTTATCGCTATCGGCAAAATGCATCATCCCCGATTCAAATATCACGCTCAAAGCAAGCTCATGTGTGTTAGTGGTGGTATGCGGGCAGCAAGGAGAGTCAGAAAAAGTAACCGGCGTATAATCCATAGAGCCAACCACGTTGCGGGTGAATACATAAATGCTGTTTAGCTCGGCAGCATCCTTAGCGAAATCGTTAGACCAGCCGTAGTTCTCTGCACCACGTACAGATTCCATCGACAGCAAGTTTGGATAAGTTCTTGCCCAGCCGCGCTGCATGGTGCTGCCGTGGAAGATTACCATTATCTTTTCTTTGGCTGCATCCTTCAAAATATCGATGTATTGTTTGATGATGTCTTGCTTATCGCTTTGGAAGAAATCTACCTTGATGGCTTTTACGCCCCATTCATGCAGTTTTTTCATTTCGGCCTGGCGGGCTGCGGGGTTAAACATTATGTCGCGCGGTTGCTCGCCCACGTTATTATGCGGCCCGCCAGAATTATACCAAAGGGTAAGCTTTACATCTTTTTGTTTGGCGTACTTCACCAGGTCTTCTATGGTCCCACCTTCTGTAGGGATGTTCCAATTGGCATCCACTAACGAGTATTCCCACTTCATTTTCGCAGCGAGGTCTACAAAGCGTTTCAGGGTGGTGATGTTGCGGCTGCTTGCGTGGTCGCTCCACCAGCTCCATGAAGAGCGGCCGGGTTCCACCCAATCCATATCCCCTATCGCGTTTGGCTGCGCTAGATGGTTCACCAAAACCGACTGTACAACCGTTGCCGTACTTTTACCGGCAATAATAACCCGCCATGCGGTAGCAAACGGCGTTTTAGCAACGGGGTATTGCCTGCCCTGACCCAAACCTTCGGTAGCCAATGGGAAATCTATTTTATAAACCCCATTGTCGCAGTTTTGCTGCAGGTGCATAGCGGCATTATCCGCCGTTGTATTGCTTTCAGATATAAGCAACCAGTTATCCTTTGTATGGAACAATGCGGGGAACGCCCACCCGCTATCCTCTTTAGATGCCGTGCCCGTTGGGATGCCATTCTTAAAAACGTTTTCATAAGCAGGGTCGCGGTCATATGCTTGCATCCATGCAGATGCCTCCGGCACGGCAAATTCTGTTAACTCTTTCGTTAACGTTAAAGCACGGGCCGTATCCGGAAAACGGTAACGAAACGCTACCCCATCGTTATACGCCCTCAAATCAATAGTTACCTTGCTTTTATTTTTATTGGCAAACGTGATACTTGCCTGGTTAGCAGTGGCATGGTAAACATGGTACTTTCCGGTAGGGAGTGTGTAGATCTCGTTTATTTTACGGGTTAATTCGTTCAAAAAAGTCAAATCGACCGTAAATTTTTCGGTAGCACTTTCTATACCAAGCTTAGATTCGCGGATAACATCAGTGCTTCCAATTTGGGCATTATAACTTAGCTTACCATCCTTTAACGACAGGTTGATTTGCAGGGAATGATCAGGAGAGTAAACTTTCCACTCATTTTTAGCGGCTTGGGCATTCGCCTGATTTATAAACAGTAACCCTGCTGCAATCATTAGCGCAAGCTTTTTAAATTCGGTTTTGAATTTTTTGTGTGACAAGAGTTGGAGAATTAAAGGGGATATTATAATGTCTGTTTTACGTTTATCAATTGTTTAAGTTACACAAACCGGCCTGTTACGACAAATTTTTTACTTGTAAATTTAAACATTAACCAGAACACTATACATCTTAAATCCTGCCGGAGTAATTACGCTTGAATCCTGACGGGTTTTGCCCAACAATTTTATTGAACAGCTTATTAAAATAAGACAAACTTTCGAAACCGATGGCGTAGCAGGTTTCAGTAATATTTTTTCCCTGCATCAATAAATTCTTGGCCCGCTCCATACGATACTGGTTTACAAAATCGGTAAACGTCATATTAGTTTGGCGTTTAAAATAGCGGCAAAAGGCCGCGGTAGTGAGGTGCACTTTGGCAGCCACCACTTTTACATCTGGCTTTTGGTGGTAATTAGCGTCTATGTATTCATATATGGCCCCCATGCGGATTTTATCCTTAATAATAAAATCCTTGCTACTTTGGTCGGTGTTGAGTATTTCTATATCTGATGCATGAGCTAATATGTTAAAAATACCTATCAGTTCCATTAGTTGTTTATAGGAACTTAGTTCAATTAATTTCGCCAATTTTTCACCAACAATCGTCTTTGTTTCGCCTGTAAATGCAATCCCATGGTCGGCTTTTTTAAATAGCTGGCGAATGGCTGCAAACTCGGGGGAGGTACGGATGGCTTCACCTAAAAAATCGGTGCGCAGCTGGATCACAATTTGGTGATAGTCGCTTCTTAGCCGATAGTCAAAATTCAAATGCGGAATATTACTGCCTATAAAAACAAGGTCGTTTTGTGTATAGGTGGAGATATGTGTACCGACGTGCCTGATACCGGCATCAGCCTTAACATATACCAACTCTATTTCGGGATGATAATGCCAAAGGAATGTATTACGCAGCCGCGGGGAAAATAGCTTAAAAGACTTACCTGGTTCAAAGTCTACCCGCTCTAATTGGATCTCATTCATCTTCCCGTTGCATTAACCGAAGGAATAAATCTACTTAAAATATCAATACAGAGCAAACATTAGTCATTGTACAGAATATCGGTGTTTAATTACCACCTTACTTTTGTTCTATCAAAACCAATAAATAAAAATGAGAACAGAAACTATGACACCAGCAATGGCCACGGGCGCAAAAGCTAACGAAGTGCATAAGGTTATCCCCGGCAACCCATCAACCGCAACAAGCAGCCAGATAAAACTAAACGACCGCAGCAACAGCAAACCACTGCAGGTTTTAAGCGAGGCCGATTGGAAATTTTGGGTGACTAACGGTTACGTGATCATTAAAAACGCCGTACCTAAAGAACAGGTTGAGAAAATGGCCGATTACCTTTGGAAATATGAAGGTAAAGACCAAAATGATATGGAGACATGGTACAAAAAGCCAAATGCCCAAATGCAAATGGCCGAGTTGAACAATACCGGCATGGTAGAGATCTACAACCACCAATACATGTGGGATAACCGCCAGATGGAGAAAGTGCACCAGGCGTTTACCGATGTTTGGGGAACCGAAAAGCTTTGGGTAACTATAGATCGCGCAAACCTAAACTTCCCGCTGCGCCCGGGGTTTGAATATAAAGGTTTCATCCATTGGGATTACGACCCGGAAACCAAACCACAAAACGTGCAGGGTGTATTGGCCCTTGCAGACCAAACAGACGAAACCATGGGCGGTTTCCAATGCGTACCCGAGCTTTACCGTACCTATGATATCTGGAAACTTACCCAACCCGAAAACCGTGATCATTACAAGCCAGATACCACAGGCTTTGATATAGAAAAGGTTAAACTGGAGGCTGGCGACTTGCTGATTTTTAACAGCCTTGAGCCACATGGCATCCGCGCCAATACCAGCGGTAACAAGGTGCGTGTGGCGCAATATATATCAATGATGCCCGCGCAGGAAGACAACGAAGAATTGCGCCAATGGCGTATAAACAGCTGGCAAAGCCGCGAAGCCATGCAAGGCTATGCCTTCCCCGGCGACCCCATGGCACGCGAAAAGAAAAACCCGGTTGCAAAACTATCGGCCCTGGGCAAAAAACTATTGGGACTGGATAAATGGTAGTTATAAATGCAAAAACGCTCAGTATAAATGCTGAGCGTTTTTGCATTGAAATAGTATCGATAACGTATAAGCATAAACAGTAAACTATGCAGCAACCGCTACATCATCGGTGTTTGTTTTTCGTTTTAATATAAGCGCCGCTATCAGCGCAACAATTATACCTACCGGTAGTATTTCGAGATAGGTGTACATAATAAAGCCGAAAACAGAATCATAAACACTTCTCATAGAATTTGCTTGCTTTATTTTCTCAGCTATTTCTGTAGCACTTTTTCCGCTATGCTGGGCTTTATTAACAAGCTGCGTAGCAAATTTGTCCATAAAATCGGGCATAAAAAAGTAATAGTCTATCATCCACGAAACCACATACATGCTGGAACCTATCAAGGCTATTAAAAGCCCCATTTTAAAAGCATTACCGAAACTTATTACGCCACCATTGTACTTATCGCGATAGCCTTTTACTGCGGGGAACATTAGGGAAAAGGCAATAATCATAGACGAAAACCCTATTATCATGTTGCCCTCATAAGTGCCGCTACTGTGGCACCAGCCCATGCTGAAAAGCATCCATATTGATACAATAGCGCCAGACAGTAAACCGAATTTAATTACATTCTTTTTCATTTTAAGTTTTTAAAGTTTATGCTTCAAAGGTGGCGTAAGGCTTTGTATTTAAGCTCATACTTTAGTGTGATTTTGATAACAATAACACTTTTAATACTAAAGTACCGGTAGTATTTATGGGATGATGTTCAATTTTTTAGCCTTATCAACAGCCTGGGTACGGCGCTGAACCTCAAGCTTTTCGAATACCTTTGAGGTATGTGTTTTGATGGTATTGAGCGATACAAACAACTTTTCGGCAATACCCTGATTACTGAGCCCATCGGCCATCAGTTGCAAAACTTCCATTTCGCGTTTACTAAGGCTAAGGCGGGTAAGCGCGTCAGCGTCAAATACAAAATCGTTGGTTTTTACAAGCACATGCTTTTCTACCACCAATGTTTTAGGTTTGGCGATTTTTAAAGCCAACCAAACGCCCAACATGGTAAAGATAAAGGCTGTTGCCCCCGCGTAAAGCTCAAATGAATAATCGACTATAATAAAACGCCACTCCAGCCATTTCATTAAAAATAATAAGGCAGCCAGCGATGCACTGTACAGTAAAACAGACCGGTTCTTTATCCAAAAACTTGTTGCCATAACCTTATTTATGGCTTTAAAATAAGGATATTTACGGCGAATATCAAAGTGAAGTTAAAATTCGTCGCTAATAAGTATTTTATTAATATGCGCACCGGCAGCACTACCCGCTGCAACCGCGGCAGCTACCGAACGCATGGCGGTAGTGTTATCGCCCGCGGCATATATACCGGGAACAGTAGTTGCATAAAAATCATCAACCATGATATGCCCATGTTCGGTAAGGGCGCATCCTAACTGCTCCAATATATTGCAATGCTGCTCAAAAGCAACCCGCGCAAATACAGCTTGTATTGGCTGTAATGTACCATCTACAAAATCTATGGTTTGAATGTTGCCGTTAACACAGTTTATTGCTGCAATTTTTGTTTGGACGATGTTAATGTTATGGTCCTTCAGTTTCTGCTGTTGCCCGTGGTTAAGCGTTGATGGGCCATTGGTATACAGGGTCAAATCATTGCTCCAGTTACTTATCAATTTAGAAAACTCAAAACCATCGTTTCCATTAGAGAACACGGCCAGTTTTTCCTGGTAAACTTCGTAACCATGGCAGTAAGGGCAATGGATAATAGACTTGCCCCAGCAGTCAGCAAAGCCAGGGATGTCTGGCATCAAGTCTTTAATCCCTGTAGCGAATAGGATCTTTTTAGCTGTGAATGTTTCTGCCAGGGCAGTAGTCAATTCAAAATAGTTATCTTTTTGTATCACAGCTTTTGCGGTGCCTGCCAAAAGTTTAACACTGGTATAAAATTCCAATTGCTTACGTGCTTTCAGTGCTATGGCAGCAGGGGTTTCACCATCTTGGGTTAAAAAGTTATGCGATTCCGAAGCCTTCTTATTACAGGGCTCACCGCTATCTATCACCAAAACGTTTCTTACGGACCGCCCTAAAGACAATGCTGCAGATAAACCCGCAAAACTTCCCCCAACTATTATAACGTCAAATTCGATATTGTTCATAATGATTTTCTTATCGTAAAGTAGTGCATACCATAACTAATATTTTGCCATTGCTTTGTCTGCCGCACCTTTTCTACAAAAACAACGTTGTAGTTTTTATTGCAACAAAGTTGCATTTAAAAACTTTACCGAATGTTACCCGATTGCAATAATTAGCTTGATGATTTTAAGAGATCGGCGTTAAGCAACCACCTTTTTAGAAAACGCGCTTAGTGGCAAATATATGCCTGTAAATACAATTACAAGGGCTATCAGGTCCATCAGGGTGACGCCATCACTGGCGTTAAAATGGTATATGGTAAACAGCTCAAAATATGGCGGTGCCGGCATTATGATCATGGCCAGGCCAAGGGTTATCATCACCGCCCCTATCACAACAAGCAGGTATTTTTTTATCGCCTCAAATTCGAAACTATGCTTTGGTGTATCTTTTTGTAACTGGTGGGCCGAAAGCAGCAATTCCAGGTCATTTTGAGGGCGTGATGATAGATTACCACTTTCTTTAAACGCCCTGTTAATTTTCTGATGGATTAATTTCGCATGGTCGGCATCAATCGCCCCGCTTTTAAGTAAAGCTATCAACTCATTTGCTTTAGCATCTAATAATTCGGCGTCTTTAATAACTTGTTTACCTTTCAAAGTTTTAAATACTTATATAATGCTTACTTTTATTAATATTATAGGATTAAAAATATCCATAAATATACTACATGAAAAGAGTATCTGTTGTAACCATAAATTTTAATCAGGATAAAATTACCGAAGAGCTTTTGACATCCATTGCCAAAACCAATACGTACGAAAATCTTGAAGTAATTGTGGTTGATAACGGCAGCACGGTAAACCCTATCCCCTTGTGGACGGCCAAATATCCTGACATTAGATTTATACGGAGCGAAGCCAACCTTGGTTTCTCCGGCGGTAACAATATTGGTATTGCACAAGCCACCGGCGACTATTACTTTTTAGTTAATAACGATACTGAATTTGGCCCCGGCCTTGTTCAAAAATTGGTTGATATTTTAGATTCTCATCCCGAAGTAGGCATTATTTCACCAAAACTGGTTTATGATTTCGATCGTAGCATTATACAATATGTTGGTTTTACCCAGGTAGATTACTACACCTGCCGCAACCAGGCGGTTGGTAAAAACGAAAAAGATCTTGGCCAATATGACAACCTGCTTGGCCAAACCGGTTATTGCCACGGCGGGGCGATGATGGTGAAAAAAGAAACATGTGAAAAGGCCGGATTAATGGCCGATAACTTCTTTATTTATTACGAGGAGGTTGACTGGGGCGAACGTATCAACAAATCGGGCTACCAGGCTTGGGTACGCGGCGATGCTGTTATTTACCACAAAGAATCGATGACGGTTGGTAAGAACAGTCCGGTTAAAGAGTACTTTATGAACCGTAACCGTATCCTGTTCATTCGCCATAACGCTCCGGCCTTTAAAGCATTTGTTTTTTACATCTATTTTGTGCTGTTAGTGGTTCCGCGTAACCTCATCAGGTACATTAAAGAGAAGCGATACAATTTTATACTATTACTGTTCCGCGCCGTTTGGTGGAACATGACGCACGGTAAAAACAGTACCGAATTAGGCTACACCATTAACAAAATTTCATGATAATTGCTCTTTGGATAAGCATTTTTATTGTTGCCTACACTTTTGTGGGTTATGGTTTTCTGTTGTATTTTATCATCAAAATAAAACGCACATTTAAAGGCAAACCTGTGTTGCCTGTTGTTAGCGATGAGGCCCTGCCAAGTTGTACATTGGTAGTTGCCGCCTACAACGAAGAGCATTTTATAGCGGCGAAAATTGCTAATACCCTGCAATTAAATTATCCCGAAGGCAAGCTAAAGTTTGTTTTCGTTACAGATGGATCGTCAGATAATACAGCGGAGATCATTAGCCAACACCCACAGATCAAATTACTCCACCGCCCCGGGCGTGCCGGTAAAATTGCCGCGGTACATCGCGCTATGGAGTACGTTGATACCGAAGTTGTGGTATTTACCGATGCCAATACATTTTTGAATGCCGAAGCCATTACCCGCATTTGCCGACATTACAGCGATAAGACCGTTGGTGCCGTAGCCGGCGAAAAGCGCGTACAGATTGACCAAAGTGCCGACGCCAGCGCGGCAGGAGAAGGCTTTTATTGGAAGTATGAGTCGGCCCTTAAGAAATGGGATTCGGAACTATACTCGGTAGTTGGGGCCGCGGGCGAGTTGTTCAGCGTACGCCGTAACCTTTACCAGGATGTACCTGCTGATACCGTGCTGGACGACTTTATGATATCGATGCTGATAGCCAGCCAGGGTTACCGCATTATTTACGAGCCGGAGGCATATGCTTTGGAAACCGCATCAGAAAACGTAGCCGAAGAACTGAAACGCAAGATCCGTATAGCGGCGGGTGGAATCCAATCTATCTTAAGGTTGAAGAGCTTGCTTTTGCCGTTTAAATTTCCAATATTATCATTCCAATATGTGAGTCACCGTGTTTTACGGTGGACGGTTACGCCGTTCTTTTTGATACTGGCTTTCATAACCAATTTCGCCACAGCATTTGCCGGCGATGGGGTTATTTACACATTGCTATTTGCCGGGCAGGTTGTTTTTTATTCACTTTCCCTATTAGGTTATGTGATGGAAAAACGCCACATCCGTATCAAAGCCCTCTTTATCCCCTACTACTTTTGTGTGATGAACTACGCGGTAATGGCAGGTATAATCCGTTATTTCACCAAAAAACAAAGCGCTGTTTGGGAAAAAGCGCAAAGGAAAATGTAATCGCGATTAGGTTACTCCACTCCCTTGGCATTCATCCGCATAACATAAATAGCTTTAGATGCTGTTATAAACAACGTCCGCCTATCCTTCCCACCAAAACAGACATTAGCGCTCCAGGGCTTGGGGATATCGATGTGGGCTATTTGAATGCCTTGCGGGTTAATAATAGTTATTCCCTTGCCTGCCAGGTATAAGTTACCCTGCTCATCAAGCGTGATGCCATCTACACTCGCATTGGCTATAAATGACCGCCGATGAGTTAGCGTACCATCGGGTTTGATACCGTACTTATATATTTTGCTATCGCCGATGTCTGATACATAAAGGTATTTACCATCGGGGGTGCCGACAATGCCATTCGGCCTAACCATACTGTCTAAAACTATCGGCTTACTTTTGCCCTTCATCAGCACAAAAACCATCCTGGCGGTAAGGTCTGGAGCTTTGCGCGTCCAGTAGTCACGTTGGTAATATGGGTCGGTGAAATAGATGTTATCGTGTTTGTCTACCCAAAGATCGTTAGGGCCATTATACAACTTGCCTTCATAGTCTTTCAAAAGCACTTTAACTTTTTTATCGGGCGATATTTGCCAAAGCTGATTATGTTCATCTGCACAGGCAACCAGGTTACCTTTGCTGTCGAAATATGTTCCGTTCGGCCGCCCGGCGCTGTCCATAAAAACGGAGAGCTTGCCATCGATACCATACTTCCAGATCTTGTTATTAGGCTGATCAGTAAAAAAAATATTGCCCGCTTTATCTACTGCCGGGCCTTCGGTAAAGGCAAACTGGTTTGATATCATTTGAGGCCGTGCAGCAGCAGCAAAAAGCGGCCCTTTTTGACCAAAAACGGGCCCTGAAACAGCAAAAAACAACCAACAAGCAATTAATAAATTCCTATAATCCATTTTTAAATTTCTTACCGTTTGGATTATCTATCATCGACGCCATACCGTTTAATTTTGGCTCCTTGTAAAGCCCGAAATCGCTCAGCGCAATACAAACTTTTGCCTTAGTGATCCGCAGCCTGACTTTGCTTGCCGACACATTGTTTGGCAACCGAATGAGCCTGTTACCGCCAATGCTGGTAGCTTTTGCTATCTCCTCCCATTTTCCCTCCTGCCAGGCATCAACCGCAACTTCATCTATCCGTTGGCCTAATTTGATATTCTCGCGAAGGCGTATCACATTAAAAGTTCTGGGCTGGTGCATGTCGATCACCAACTCCGGTGTTTTTACTTTATCATCGGTAGCCCAGTAGCTGTAACGGTTAGCATCCAGCAGGTTTGCCGCGCCGTATTTACGTTTATTATCGCCGCGGGTGTTGCTTGCGGTAAGCGTTGCGCCTTTAACCAGATTAGCGGCAAAGGTTTGTTTCAATATATCGCCAAATGCCTTAAGCGAGTTAACATCGTTATTGTAAAGCTGGCCGGTCCTGTCCGGAGATAATCCAAGGTCTAAAGCTGCGCCACGGCCAACGCTTTGATAATAGAGGTTCAACAAAGCCTGCGGTGTTTTTACCGAATCGTCCTGCCGTTTATGGTAAAACCATCCCGGCCTTAGTGATACGTCGCATTCGGCAGGCATCCAAAACTTTCCATCCCGGTGGCCTTCCGTGCCTTCGTAATCTTTCACATAACCGTTACCGGGTTTCTTCCCCTTGTCGGGGGCATGTGGGGTGTAGGTAGCCCAACTCGTTTCACCTGCTTGTCCGCGTTCGTTACCAACCCAGCGTACATCCGGACCAACATCGCCAAAGATCACCGCGTTAGGCTGCATTTTACGGGTGATGCCCCAGGTTTCGTCCCACCCATAATAGTTAGATCGGTCTATCTTACGTTCCTGGCGCGCGCCGCCATAAAAACCATCGCCACCATTGGCGCCATCATGCCAGGAAATAAACAACGGGCCATAATTACTGTACAGTTCTTTCAGCTGCTCGCGGTAAACTTTGGTAACATATTCCGGGCTGCCGTAAAGCGGACTGTTCCTGTCCCACGGCGAGCAGTAAACGCCCATCTTCATGCCCAGTTTATCGCACGCCTCGCGGTACTCGCGCAAAATATCGCCTTTGCCATTTTTATATGGGCTTTTTCTGATGTTATGTTCGGTAGTTTTTGTTGGCCAAAGGCAAAAACCATCGTGGTGCTTGGCAACCACAACAATGCCGTTAAAACCGCCCGCTTTGGCCGCTGCCACTATTTGCATCGCGCTAAAGTTTTCCGGATTAATAAGTTTGGGATCTTCATCGCCATAGCCCCACTCTTTGTCGGTATAGGTATCTACTCCCCAGTGGATAATGCAATACATCCCCGTTTCCTGCCAATTTAGCTGCCCTTGAGTTGGCAACGGGCCGTATGGCTTTGGGGCTGGTTGTGCAAATGCGCCAAGCGTTAATGAAACCAGCAATAACAACAACAATAAATTTTTCATGGTAAGAGGTATATAAATCCGAAACGGAAATTCCTAAATCCCGCATTGCTAAAGTAACATTTACCGATAAAATAATTGGCAGAGCGGGCTATTTCTTTTAAGTTAGCTTTCCGTTATCATACCGCTTATGAAAACCCATTTTACTTACCTGTTCCTATTATTATTTGTGCCGATAATCTCCATGGCGCAGCAAAATATCATCTATAAAAACAATAAACAACCTTTGGATAAGCGCGTGAAAGACCTGGTATCGCGCTTAACGCTGGAAGAAAAGATCTCCCTTTTGGGTTACAGCAGCAAAGCAGTTCCCCGTTTGGGCATCCCCGCTTATAACTGGTGGAACGAAGGTTTACATGGTGTTGCCCGCGCAGGCGAAGCGACCATATTCCCTCAGGCAATTGGCATGGCAGCCACGTTTAACGACGATCTGCTGAAACAGGTATCTACCGTAATATCTACTGAAGCACGCGCAAAATATAATCTTGCTATTGCGCAAGACAGGCACCTGCAGTATATGGGTTTAACTTTTTGGACACCCAATATCAATATCTTCCGCGACCCGCGCTGGGGCCGGGGACAAGAAACTTACGGCGAAGACCCGTTCCTTACCTCGCGCATGGGCAACGCTTTTGTAAAAGGCTTACAGGGCGACGATCCGCGTTACCTTAAAACCAGTGCTACAGCTAAACATTATGCCGTACACAGCGGACCGGAAGCAGGCAGGCACGAGTTTAATGCGGTGATAGATGAAAAAGATTTGCGCGAAACTTACCTGTGTGCCTTTAAATATTTGGTTGATGGTGGTGTGGAGAGTGTGATGTGTGCATACAATCGCGTAAACGGCGAACCATGTTGCACCAGCAATACCTTGCTAAGCAATATCCTGCTTAAAGAATGGGCTTTTAAAGGCCACGTAGTTACCGATTGCTGGGCCCTTGATGATATTTACCTGCGCCATAAAACCATGCCCGATGCCGTGCATGTAGCTGCGGCTGCGATAAAAGCAGGCGTAGACCTGGATTGCTCTATCATGCTGCAATCGGAAGTGTTGAAGGCCGTAAAAATGAATTTATTAAAAGTTAGTGATGTAGATAAAGCACTATCGGCCATCTTGCGTACCGAGTTTAAACTTGGCTTTTATGACGACCGTACCCTGAACCCGTATCACGCTTACGGCGCGGATAGCGTGCACAACACCACACACATAAACCTTGCCCGCAAAGTGGCACAGCAAAGCATGGTGATGCTAAAGAACAACAATAACCTGCTGCCACTAAGCAAAAGCAAATACAGTGCTATTACAGTTGTTGGCCCTAATGCAGCCTCATACGATGCCATGGTAGGCAATTATCACGGCGTTAGCAAGGTGATCAACTTTGTGGAGGGTATCACAGCTGCGGTTGGCCCCGGCACACGCGTGGAATACGACTTGGGTGCAGACAGTAAAGACACCACACGTTTCGGCGGCGTATGGGCTGCCCAAAACAGCGATGTTACTGTAGCAGTGCTTGGCCTGTCGCCGGTTAACGAGGGCGAAGAGGGCGACGCATTTTTAGCGGAGGGCGGCGGCGACAGGCTTAACATTAGCCTCCCTGCAAGCCACATCGCTTATTTAAAAAAGCTACGTAAAGATGTAAATAGACCAATCATTGCGGTAATAACCGCGGGCAGCGATGTAGATATTGAAGCCATTGCCCCGTATGCCGATGCCATAATTTTAGCCTGGTACCCCGGCGAGCAAGGCGGCAACGCTTTAGCAGATATAATTTTTGGCGACGTATCTCCATCCGGGCATTTACCTGTTACGTTTTACAAAGCGCTAAGCAACCTGCCCGATTATAAGGATTATAACATGAAAGGCCGCACCTATAGGTACTACAGCGGCCCGGTACAATACCCGTTTGGGTTTGGATTGAGCTATACCAGTTTTGGCTACACCCTTGCCGTTAAACTTAAAAGCAGTTATGCACCTGCAGATAGTATCAGCATTAGCGTAAATATAAAAAACACCGGAAATTTTAACGGGGACGAGGTTGTGCAGGCCTACATTCAGTATCCGCAGGTAAACCGCATGCCCCTCAAGGAACTAAAAAGCTTTAAACGGGTAAGCATAGCAAAGGGGTCGGAACAAACGGTGAGTATCAATATCCCCGTTAAAGAACTACAGAAATGGGACATGGTAACCCACAAATGGAAAGTGTATCCCGGCGAATACAAACTGGTGTTGGGCAGTAATTCGCAGGACGAGAAGTTATCTTTACCTTTTATTGTTAAACTGTAAATAATGTACTCGAAAGATCAGGCATCACAGTTAAAGCAAGAATTTTGGACGGCGTTTGGGCAATATATGGGGCCTATATTATCTGCCGAGGATTTGCGCACTAACTGGATCAATTATAAAACTGGCGTTAAGCACATTTTTTTTAAGATGCACGCCGATAAAAACACGGCCTTGATTGCAATCGAGATATCCCACCCTGATATCGAATTACAGCAACTCTTTTTTGAGCAATTCGGTTCGTATAAAACCATGCTGCACAGCACCCTGGGCGAAGAATGGCAATGGCGACTGCATACTACTGATGATTACGGCAAAACCATCAGTCGCATTTATGCCGAGATTTCGCCCGTAAATATTTTTCAAAAGGATAACTGGCCTACGCTTATCTCCTTTTTTAAACCCCGAATAATCGCGCTGGATGAGTTTTGGAGCGATGTGAAAGTGGCGTTTGAGGTGTAAGAAAGTTTGTCTGAACTCGAATTTACAGAATGTGAGAAATTATTAGAATTTGTTTTTCCAAAATTCTTTAATTCATAAATTCGAGTTTAAACAATTTTGCTAACTTTGTTAGTATGAAACGTTCCGGAAGTGCCGACATGCCTTTGCATTATGGTTATGTGCCTGTTTGGCTTGCCGAGCGTATGGCCAAGCTTGGCCTTGCTGTGCTGGAAACCATTGTGATGGATTACGGTAAAGATGAAGTCCTCCGCCGCCTTAGCGATCCATTCTGGTTTCAGAGTCTTGGTGCCGTGTTGGGTATGGACTGGCATTCATCAGGTATTACCACTTCTGTGATGGGTGCTTTAAAGCGTGCTATCAACCCGCATAGCCGCGACCTTGGTATTTACATTTGCGGCGGCAAGGGCAAGCATTCCACCAAAACCCCGCAGGAGTTGATGGCCGTTTGCAACAGCACCGGGCTTAACGGTGACCACCTGGTTAAATGCAGTAAGCTAAGCGCTAAGGTAGATAATACCGCCATACAAGATGGTTTTCAACTGTACACCCACAACTTTATTTTAAGCGATACGGGCAAATGGGCCGTAGTGCAACAAGGTATGAGCGATGCCAGCAGCACCGCCCGCCGCTATCACTGGCATTCTGAACAATTAATCTCTTTTGTGGAAGACCCGCACACGGGCATCCAAGGCAAAAACAAGGGGTTGATATTGAATATGGCCGATAAATTGGCCCATCCATCCCGCACGGGCGTGATGCAAATAGCTGCCGAGCATCCCGACCGGATGCTAAAAGAGATAAGTCACTTAGTTATGCCCGCACACCACGAGGTAAAAGCAAAAGATGTAGACCTGAAAAGATTAGGCGCCGTACTTTGGCTGGCACACGAAAAGCAACCGAAAGATTTTGAAGAGCTGCTTTTATTGCAGGGCCTTGGGCCGCGCACATTACAATCGCTGGCTTTGGTGAGCGAGGTGATCCATGGCACACCGTCGAGGTTTAAAGATCCTGCCCGGTTCTCGTTTGCCCATGGCGGCAAGGATGGGCACCCCTTCCCCGTCCCTATAAAAGTTTATGACGAAACCATCGGTGTTTTACAGACCGCTATTCAAAAAGCAAAATTGGGTAATGGTGAAAAAAATGAAGCTATTAAGCGCCTAACTAATATAGCCCAGGCCGCAGAAAAGGATTTTACCCCTAATGCCAACTTTGATAAAGTAATTGAAAAGGAAAGAAATGATTCGTGGAAATACGGCGGCCGTACCGTATTTGGTAAAGCTAAACCCTCTGTAGAGCCTCAGTTAAAACTATTTTAGCCCGGCGCCGGTGCAAAGTGTGTTCGCCTTAGTTAGGTGTTCCTGTAGTTTCGGAAGACTTTTTGTCGCAAAATCTTTTAATGTTTTATCGCTGTTAGTTTCGCCTGTTTTAAAAACCTTAATTACGTTTTCGTGGTCTATCACCATCGCCTGGATGTACATCTTATCGAAGGCATTACCTGTCTTTTTGGTAAGGCTGTCTACCTGTGTTTGATGTACAATAGTAAGTGTATCAGTGTTAACTTTGCTACCCGATACCGTTTTTAGCTCCGCATCCATAAAAGTATGGTCGGCAATAACCTGTTTAGCGTATTCCAGCATCTGCGGGTTTTTAGAATTGGTAAGCGCCAGTTGCGATAGTTTTATTTCGGCTGCGCCGGATTCAAGCGCGCTTTTCACAAAGGAGATTCCCTCTTCGTTAGATTGCTTTATGTTGTTGTAATTTTTTGCTTTGCGGTTGTTACAAGCTTGTGTTAAAATCAGGGTGACCAACGCCAAAGCGATACAGAATGTTCTTTTCATCATAAAATGTTAAGCTTATAATACTTAGTTAACAAGTTTTATTACATTCTGTTTACAAAAGTTTAACGATTGCGAACTTAAACGGATTGATACCGAAATTATAAAGCAGTCATTAAGAGGAGCGATAGCGACGCGGCAATCTTCGATAGGCTCTTCGCCTGCTTTTCTATTGAAGATTGCCACACTACGATCGCTATGACGCATCATATTGTAGGCTTTGTGAGGTCTAAGCCAAGTTCCTGCCGGCATTTACAATACCGTACACGGTGCGTACCACCAGCTTATTGTAGATGCCTATCAATTCTTCATCATTTGTATTATTAAGGCATTGCAATGCGTAGTGTTGTACAATAACCAGCGGCAATACGATCTTCTCGCGGATGGCTATAGAGCGGCGATCTACCGGGAACTCTTCCATCAATACCTTGGTGCCGGTAAGTTCTAATAACATATTGCGGGTTAGTTCGTACTCGGCTTTAAGTCCTTTCCAGAATGCGCCGAACTTTTTATCTTTTTCCATGTAAGCCGTAACCCTAAAGTCGGATTTGGTCATAGACATCATACAGTTATCCAGCATCGTTTTAAAGAAACCCGATTGTTGGTAAAGCTCCTGCACTTCTGCCCAGCTACCGTTATCCTTCATTTTTTTGAGGGCAGTACCCACACCATAAAAGCCCGGTATATTTTGTTTCAGTTGGCTCCAGGAGGTTACGAAACTAATGGCGCGCAAATCTTCAAGTTTAAGTTTAGCGCCTGCATTACGTTTGGTTGGGCGACTGCTGATGTTGATCTGCGATAATAATTTCAGCGGACTAAATTTCTCCAGGTATTCCACAAATAGCGGGTGTTCGCGAAGCGCCAGGAACAAGCCGTGACTTTCTTCGGCCATTTCGGCTATTAAAGCTTTATGTCTTTCGTCCAGCAGATCGTGATGGTTCGGGTGCAATGCGCTGGTAATACCTGCGTTGATCAATTGCTCGGTATTGAACCTTGCCGTTTCTATAGAACCATACTGCGAACTTACGGTTTGGCCTTGTATAGTCAATTGGATATGGTCGTTAGCGATCTCTTTACCCATCGAGGCGTAAAAGCGGTGCGTTTTACCACCACCACGTGCCGGGGGGCCACCCCTGCCATCAAAAAAGGCGAGGGTAATGTTATGTTTGCGGGCTATGGCGGTAAGTTCAACTTTGGCTTTGTAAATGCTCCAGTTTGCCATCAGGTAGCCGCCATCTTTAGTACTATCGCTAAAGCCGAGCATGATGGTTTGCCTGTTGCCGCGTTTTTTAAGGTGCGATTTATAGAACGGATGCGTGTATAACTTCTCCATAATATCGCCGGCCTGTTTTAAATCATTAACGGTTTCAAACAGCGGCATAAAATCAACACTCAGTTTATCTTTTTCCCAGCCGCTCCACAAGAACAATGCAATCAGCTGCAAAATATCTGAGGCCTGCTGGCAGTTGCTTATGATAAAACGCTGGCAACCTTTTTCGCCGTTGCTATGCTGAATTTGCTTCATCAGCCTGATGGTATCCAGCGTATCGCTTATCAGAGGATCGGCATTGGCAGGGCATTTGAAATCGGCCTGGTTAAACGGAAGGCTTTTTATTTTCGACTCCTCGTTCATCTCCGCGTAGTTCTTAGGCACGCCGGTATAAACTTTTTCAGTAGTGTATTTAAATACATCGCGCAGCACACGGCTGTCCTGGCGGATATCCAGCGTAGCGAAGTATGAACCAAACAGTTGCACCTTTTGCAACAAGTTATCTACAATGCCTACAAACAAGCTATCGTGCTCGTTAACCAAAGTTTCACGCATTGACCTCAGGAGTTTCAATAACTCGGGCTGTAGATCTTTAGGGGTTTCCTGCGGATTGAAAGCGTTATCGTAAAGCAGTTTCTCCAGTTTGCTCAGCGTATCGGCAAAGCCACGGAAAGTAATGCGGCGTTTCAGGTTACGGAAATCGCGGTAGTAGCAACGATAGATAACCTGCCTCAATAATGACGATACCGAACGCGTGGTTTCCATATGTACGTTAGGGTTACCGTCGCGGTCGCCGCCTGGCCAAAAACCAAGCTCTAATACCTGCTGATTGCCTTCTATATCAAATTCTTCCTCCAGTTTAGCCTGGATGCCTGATAACGCATTGTAAAATATATTCTCCAGGAACCACACTAAACTAACGGCCTCATCAACCGGGGTTGGCGAGGTTTTATTGAAGAAAGGAGTTTTGCCCAATTGCTGTAAAAGGCCGTCGATTGATGGGATGTCATTTGTTTTTAAGGCTTCGATCAAGTCCGTCATGATCCCCAGAACGGTGCCGGGGTAAAACTGGGTTGGGTGAGCGGTAAGCACTAAACGAAGCGAAAAATCTTTCAATTGCTTGCTGATGTTTGCCCTTGCCTGTTCGCTTTGAGATGCCTGCTGCACCATGCTTTGTAAAGTACCGGTATCATCCACACGGCCAACTTTGCTAAACGACGAATCCTCGATAGCGTCAAACAAAACTACCTGGCGTTCAATATATTGTATGAACCTAAATAAACGGTTTAGTTGCTCGCGGTGGTCAACATTAGGCACATATTTTTTAAAGAAAGATTCGATGATGTCGGTTGGTGACGCCTGGTCGGCCGCGCCCTTATCGCAATGCGAACTAAAGAACGGCAGTAAAATACCTGTGTCCTTAACCTGATAAAAAGGCAATGTTTGAAACAAGCTGTTGTACAACTCAAAACGTTTTACAACTTCGTGATTAAAGATAGATTCTTTTTGACTGAGCCTTAAGGTTGATGGCATGTTAGAACAGGTTACAAAAGTTTTACAGGAATAATATCGCCGTGAATTTAACTATCTAAAATTAAAATTAGCTAAAAACTGAAAATTAATAACATTAAGTACATTTTAATGCAATAATGGTTATTGCAAAACCTAACACGTTTTATTTGTTTAATTTTGCACAACAAATCCCCAACCCAACATATAGTAAATGCAAAGCCACAAAAGAGAAATAAAAAGCTTTTTTCATAGTCAGTATTTTTCTGATGGCTTGCGAATGACCATTGGTATCATTACCCCCGCCCTGTTAATGATGCAGTTAGGCTATTTCGATTTAGGCCTTACCCTTTCACTTGGTGCGCTTTGTATTTGTACCATAGATGGGCCGGGGCCTATATCTCACAAACGCAATGCTATGGCCGCGGGCAATGCTATCATGCTGGCTGTCGCTATTATTACAGGTTATGCAAGATTTAATGTAATCACATTAGGGTTAGAGATCACCGTTTTTTCATTCCTGTTTTCGATGCTCACGGTTTACGGCAACCGGGCGGCATCTGTAGGTACATCGGCATTGCTGGTAATGATATTTATGATGGATAAGGCCGTGCCACCACCGGAGGTACCCATCTTTAGCCTCACCATTTTGGCGGGCGGGCTTTGGTATATGGTTTTTAGCCTGGTATTTTTTGGTATCAGGCCATACCGGGCCGCGCAGCAAACTTTGGGCGAGAACGTGGCCGATATAGCCCGTTTCCTGCGCATAAAAGCCGATTTTTATTTAGCAGCGACGGATGTTGACGAGAATTACCGCAAGCTGGTAATCCAACAGATCCAGGTGAGTAACCATCAAGATGCGGTAAGGGAGATCTTATTCAAAAGCCGTTTGCTGGTCAAAGAGTCTACCGCGGCCAGCAGGATATTGGTGCTTACCTTTATTGATCTGGTGGATATGTTTGAGCAGATCATGGCTACCCACTACGATTATAATTACATCCGCGAGAAGTTTGAGAGCACAGGTGTACTATCAGAAATTGCAGATTTTCTTCATCACGTGGCCGACGACCTGGATAATATCGGCTATGCGGTACTTGCCAACCAGCGCCCCGAAAAGTTAAGCAACCTTGAACTTAGACTGGAGCATTTAAAACGGCGTATTGATAGCATTGGTGCCGATGATAAGGAAACCAGCAACCTGGTGCTTAAGAAGATTCTCATTAACCTGCGCGACCTTAGCAAAAGCATTTCCAACATTTATAAATACTATCATTCAAAAGCATCAGACAGTTTAGTGCAAAGCCCTACCAATGTGGAGTATTCTAAATTTGTGACCCATCAGGACTTTGCGCCGCATATCTTTTGGGATAACATTACTTTTAAATCCGGCGCGTTCAAGCATGCTTTAAGGGTGGCATTGGTATGTTTGGTGGGTTTTATTACAGCAAAGAATATATCGCTTGGCGGGCATAGTTACTGGGTGTTGTTAACCATTATTGTAATACTAAAACCCGGTTTTAGCCTTTCTAAACAACGCAATTATCAACGTTTGATAGGCACTATAGCGGGTGGGGCTGTCGGGATCCTGATACTGAATTTTATCCCCGATAAAACAGCGCAGTTCATCATTTTAGTTGTGCTAATGATAGGCACTTATAGCTTTTTAAGGGTAAATTACATTGTGTCGGTGATATTTATGACCCCGTACGTACTTATACTATTTAAATTTTTGGGCTTGGGTACTATAAATATTTTCCAGGAAAGGGTTATAGATACGCTCATCGGTTCTGGCATCGCATTCATAGCCAGTTATGTGTTGTTCCCAACGTGGGAGTTTCAGCAGATAAACGAAACGCTTAAATCCGTTATCACGGCAAATATCAACTACTTGCAAAAGATCTCGGAAAGTATTTCTGGTAAAGTAGTGGAGATCACTGAGTATAAACTTGCACGTAAGGATATTTACGTAAACTCGGCCAACTTATCGGCTATGTTCGAGCGGATGACATCCGAACCAAAAAGCAAACAAAAAAGCGTTAAAGATCTACATAAGTTTGTAGTACTCAATCATATCCTTGCTTCCTACTCGGCCAATATAGCATCGGCATTAATCCGATCCGGGCAGGTGGCACCGCATAAGGATATGCTGAAACTGGTTAAAAAGAGCATTGCAGTATTAAAAGATATCAACAAAAAACTAAGCGGCGAAAGCATTACCCCGGTTGATGCAGCACCAAAAACCAACATGATACCGATACCTGACGCACAGCCTATCCCGCTAACAGAGGATGATGTGCTGATGAAAGACCAGTTAGGGTTTATCAATAAAATTACACTGGATATCGCTAAGATAACAGACAATATTTTAAGGTAAACGAAACTTACTCCGCATTATCATCACCTGCAATAAAACCTTCCTCCTTTTTATTATAAAATTTAGTTTTACCTACATTTAAGGAGCCGGGAGCTATTGGTGCACCTGCTTCCACTTTATCTAACGCAAGGGCTATTTCCCTATCGGTTTCGTGGTTTATAATGCGGCCTTTTTCATATAGCGGCAGGGCCAGCAGGTTAGTAACGCTTATGCCGGGCATCCTTACCTCATCGTTCTCCACATCAAACTCCACGTTTTCTATAGGCACAAGCACACGGCCTTCCTCCAGGTCAATGTCGTTGCTTTCCATATCGACCACAATGTAACGTACCTTTAAGGTATCCTCGTCGAATAATAACTCGTACACCTCGCCTACCTTGTTCTTGTGGGTATCTTTTACATCCCATCCAAAAATTTCGGGTTGCTCGTCAACTATTTCAAAATCGCTTTCGCTTAGTTCGTATAAATCGTAATTTGTTTTATTATCTGATGCCATGATTATAGGTTATATGGTTATTACTTCTCGCCTTCGGCATATGCTACTATCTCTACACTACGGTTTTGCGCACGGCCTTTTTCGGTCGCGTTGGTAGCAAGAGGCTTTTGCTCGCCTAAAGAATGGATAGAAATTTTATCGGGAACGATATCTGCCTTGGTAGATAGCCAATCCTTAACGGCATTTGCCCTATCCTCGCCAAGTTGTTTATTAGCGCCTGCCGTGCCGGTGGAATCGGTGTGGCCGTAAACCGCTATCTCGGCAGTTTTATAACGCCTTGCCAGCGATGCAGCTATCTGTTCCAATTTGGATTCTGCCGATGGTTGCAAAGTGCTTTCATCTGCGGCAAACAATATATTTTCGCCAAGGCTGTATATGGTGTATTTATCATTGCCTTTTACTATAATGGCGGTATCGGTAACCTCGTCATACTTAGATCTTGGGATGTCAAAATCGATGGCGTTCCAATTTGGTTGTGTAGTTACAATAACATTACTGTCGCTTTTAGCAGAGTCGGTTTGAGTTGTATCACTGGTATCCATTTTTATCGGGGCCGATTTATTACACCCGCGGTAAAGCAAAACTGCCGTTGCTATGGCTATGATAGCGAAGATCATCCATATTAATACCGAGCCTTTGCGCTTGGGCTGAACGTCGAGTTGTGCCATTTATTATCGCTTGTTTATTTAATATGTGATAGCATTAATCAGGCCAATAAGCAACTTAAGGCTTTGATTAGCATAATTCAACTTTAACAAACTTGTTACACCGCCAGTCCGAGTATGATTTAAAGCCCGTATTTTATACATTCGCTGTATATAACTAAGCCCTATATATACGAAATGAAAAACTTAACTAAACTATTTTTTGCTTCCGCCCTTCTTGCCGGGAGCACGGCCTATGCGCAAACCAAAAACGCGGTGGTTGATAACATTGTAAAAGAAGGAACTGATAACTCCCAACTGGAGAAACTGGCCCATGAGCTTTTCGATGGTGTTGGCCCGCGTTTGGTTGGCACCCCGCAGTATGATAAAGCCGGTAAATGGGCTTTAGACAAGTATAAAGGCTGGGGCATTACCGCCAAAGAAGAAAAATGGGGTCAATGGCGCGGCTGGGAACGCGGCATATCACACATTGATATGGTTTACCCCCGTGTAAAATCGTTAGAAGGCACGCAACTTGCCTGGAGCCCCGGCATGAAAAAAGCGGTTACCGCCGAGCTAGTGATATTGCCTGAGTTTGCCGATTCTACCGCTTTTCAAAAATGGTTGCCTGCTGTAAAGGGTAAATTTGTGATGATCTCCATGAACCAGCCAACCGGCCGCCCGGATGATAACTGGAAGGAATTTGCATTAACAAGCTCTTTCGACAAAATGAAAGCTGCCCGTACCGAGCAAACCGCCGCATGGCGCAAACGCATCAGCAATACCGGTTTAACTAACCGCACGTTGCCTGTAGCGCTTGAAAAAGCAGGTGCAGCGGGTATCATTACCTCAAACTGGAGTGCCGGTTTTGGGGTAGATAAAATATTTAGCGCATACACAAAGGTTGTACCTACGGTTGACATCGCTTTAGAAGATTACGGTATGCTTTACCGCCTGACCGAAAGCGGCGACAAACCGAAGATCGCTATCCAAACCGAATCAAAAGAGCTTGGCGTTGTGCCAACTTTTAATGTAGTAGGTGAAATAAAAGGCAGCGAAAAACCAAACGAATATGTAATGCTTTCTGCCCACTTCGATTCGTGGGATGGTGGTACGGGCGCTACCGACAACGGTACCGGCACTATTACCATGATGGAGGCTATGCGTATCCTGAAGAAAGTTTATCCGCACCCAAAACGTACTATTTTAGTTGGCCATTGGGCAAGCGAAGAGCAGGGCCTTAACGGTTCGCGCGCGTTTGTTGAAGACCATCCCGAAATTGTTGCCAACCTGCAAGCCCTGTTTAACCAGGATAATGGAACTGGCCGCATTGTTAATATTGGCGGGCAAGGCTACGAAAAATCCGGCGATTTTATCAACCGCTGGTTAGAGGCTGTGCCGGATACTATCCGTCATCAAATAAAAACCAGCTTCCCGGGTTCACCGGGTGGTGGCGGGTCAGATTTTGCATCATTTGTTGCAGTAGGTGCACCAGGCTTTTCCTTAGGTTCAAACAGCTGGTCGTATGGTAACTATACCTGGCACACCAACCGCGACACCTACGACAAACTGGTTTTTGACGATGTACGCAGCAATGCCATTTTAACTGCCATCCTTATTTACATGGCCAGCGAAGACCCTGCAAAGTTCCCGCGTGATAAAGCAGCGCTCCCTGCAAGCAGCAACGGCCAGCCAGCCAAATGGCCTGAGCCGGTTAAAGCTAACCGCCGTGGCGGTTTAGATTAATCACTAATTTAATATTATAAGAAAGCCCGCTTCAAATTTTGAAGCGGGCTTTCTTATTTCAAAATCATTCCCGTGTCGGCTCAATTATTTTTGGGTTTACTTCTTCCCTATCGCATACTTTATGCCACCCAATATATGCGTCAAATAAAGCGGATCAGCGTATGATGCATCAGTATGGCCAAGGGCTGTATAGAATGCGCGGCCTCCATCGTAATTGTGGTACCATGCCATTGGGTGGTTATCGCCGTTTTCGCCGCCCTGGTAGCTTTTTTCGTCTATTTTGATGAGTACCTGCAGGTCGGGTGCCATCCATTTATAGTTGTACCACTCATCTAATCTGCGCCAAGTTGCAGGCAGGTGATTGGTAGCCGGAAAACCACGGTCAACCACATTTAATTTGGCTTCTTGTTGTTTAGCCGGGTGGCTTTTAAAATAGGCGCCCACAAGGTTACCGTACCAGGGCCAATCATACTCTGTATCGGTAGCAGCATGGATGCCTACAAAACCTTTTCCAGATCTGATGTATTGCTCAAACGCAGTTTGTTGTTCATTATTCAACACATCGCCGGTAGTGCTCAGGAATATTACTGCTGCATATTGCTTTAGGTTTACTGCCGTAAACTTTGCCGAATTGGTTGTGGTATCTACATCAAAATTATTCTCCCTACCCAACTTTATTATAGCTGGGATTCCCACAGCTATCGACTCGTGGTGAAAGCCCGCGGTTTTACAAAAGATAAGTACTTTGGGTTTTGGTTTGGCACAGCTAATGACTGTAACAAAGCATATAAGTATTAAAGTGGTTATATTATTTTTGATCTTCATGATTTTGTCTTGTTTCTTATCTCTTGATTCTTATCTCTTGTTTCCTGACTCCCTTAAAGGTTCCCTTTTTTCAACTCATCTGCCGCGAAATTTGCGGCCCGGGCAGTTAAGGCCATGTAAGTTAAAGATGGGTTTTGGCAAGCCGACGAGGTCATACTGGCACCATCGGTAACAAAAACATTTTTAGCATCCCAAACCTGGTTATGCTTATTAAGCACTGATGTTTTCGGATCTCGGCCCATGCGTGCGGTACCCATTTCGTGGATGCCGTCGCCAATATTATGGCCGCTATCGTGCGTTTCTACGTTTTTAACGCCCGCGGCTTCCAGCATGGCTTTGGCCTCTTTTACAATATCGATGCGCATCTTTTTCTCGTTATCCTTTATCTCGGCATCCATAGACAGTACAGGCAAACCCCACTTATCTTTCACGGTTTTATCAAGTGTGATCTTATTCTCGTGATAAGGCAACAGTTCGCCAAAACCGCCTATGCCTATGCGCCAGCCACCCGGTTCTGCAAGGGCATCTTTATAAGTTCCGCCTATGTTTAGTTCGGCAATTTCGCGGCTCCAACCGTTGCGGCTTGCACCACCCTGGTAGCCAAAACCACGCAGATAATCGCGTTTATCATCGCCTATGTTCGCGAAGCGCACAACGTACGGGCCGTTTGCACGGCGGCCGTAGTAATATTTATCATCATAGCCTTCCACATCTCCGCTTGCGCCAAGGTTATAGTGGTGATCCATAATGTTGTGGCCCAGTTCGCCGCTGCTGCTGCCCAGGCCGCCCTGCCAAATGTCTGTAGCGCTGTTCATCAATACCCAGGCGCTATTTAGTGCCGATGCATTTACAAAAACAACTTTGGCATAATACTCATAAGTTTGGTTGGTAACCGCATCCAGCACCTCTACCCCTTTTGCCTTTTTGGTATCTTTATCGTACAATATTTTGGTAACGATAGATTGAGGCCTCACGGTTAAGTTGCCTGTACGCAAAGCAGCCGGCAAGGTTGACGACTGGGTGCTAAAGTACCCGCCAAAGGGGCACCCCTCCCAACACCTGTTCCTGAACTGGCAGGCGGTGCGATACGGGATAGCCTTTGTTAGGTTAGCCACCCTGCCGATGATCATATGCCTGCCAAATTTCTTTTTAATGCTCGCGGCCACGTCCTTCTCCACCCAGTTCAGATCCATGGGTGGTAAAAACTGTCCGTCGGGTAAATTGGGGATGTTTTCAATAGAACCGCTGATACCCGCGAATTTTTCCACATGATCATACCAGGGCGAGAGGTCTTTATAACGGATAGGCCAGTCTATCGCCCAGCCATCTTTATCATTCGCTTCAAAATCAAGGTCGCTCCAGCGGTAGCTTTGTCGTCCCCATAAAATAGAACGGCCACCCAAGCGGTAAGATCGCCACCAGTTAAAAGGTTTCACCTCGGTGTAGGGCGACTCCTGCTCGTTTGTCCAGGCATCCATAATAGCTTCCTGCGCGCCCCAGTTACGGGAAATTACCGGGCGCTCCTTGCGCTGCTTTTGAGTTGCGTTACCGCGGTGTTCAAAATCCCAGGGGTTATAATTAGCTGTTTTATAATCTTTTATATGCTCGTAGTTTGAGCCGCGCTCCAGCATAATGGTTTTGAGACCGCGTTCCGTAAGCTCTTTGGCAGCCCAGCCACCACTAATGCCCGAGCCTATTACAATTGCATCATACGTGTTATTAACCGTTGCCTTGCCATTAATGTTGGGCGCGTTTACTGACATATCCTTATACGTTTAAACCGGCTCAGGGACACCGGATGTTAATTGGTTTAACAATACTATCAATTAACGGCCAATAAATCAAATGTATCTGCAACAATTATAATTCGCTATAAATTGACGGGGCAATGCCTTACATTTGCGTATGTTTCTTGTTAGTCAGCTGTTTATTTACCCCATAAAATCGTTAGGTGGCATTTCGTTAGATACCGCCCAACTAACCGACCGCGGCCTTCAGCATGACCGCCGCTGGATGCTGATAGACGAGAATAACCGCTTCCTGTCGCAACGCGAAAACGCCCAACTTGCACTGTTTAAAATTGAGGTTTTAACAGACGCTTTAAAGGTTGTTTATACTGCCGACGGCACATTTATAAACATTCCATTCGTCCCGCTTAAGCCGGACATGCTTGAGGTTGTTATTTGGGATGATACCTGCGCCGGGCAACTGGTGAGCGATGCTGTTGATGCATGGTTTACGGTTAAACTCGGCAGCCCCGCACGTTTGGTTTACATGCCCGATGAAACCCATCGAGCTACCGATCCACGCTACACAAATTTAGGGTCGATAGCTTCGTTTGCTGATGCATATCCTGCCTTAATTATCGGTCAGGCATCGCTAGATGATCTAAATAGCCGCTTGGCAGAACCCTTGCCTATGAACCGCTTTCGCCCTAATATCGTATTTGAAGGCGGCGACCCGTACAATGAAGACCACATGAACCACATTCGGATAAACGGCATAGATATGTACGGCGTAAAACTTTGCGCCCGCTGCGTAATGACCACTATTGATCAGGAAACCTTGGCTAAAAGGAAAGAGCCGCTAAAAACCCTGGCAGGTTACAGGCGCAAGGGCGCTAAGATCCTGTTTGGTCAAAACCT
Source organism: Mucilaginibacter sp. UYNi724 (assembly GCF_054057495.1). Taxonomy (NCBI): domain Bacteria; kingdom Pseudomonadati; phylum Bacteroidota; class Sphingobacteriia; order Sphingobacteriales; family Sphingobacteriaceae; genus Mucilaginibacter; species Mucilaginibacter sp. UYNi724. Next base: position 43,894 of record NZ_JBSRZI010000008.1, read on the forward strand.
GGCATTCCGCAGCACGGGGATTATTAGTGTAGGTGATGAATTGAGTGTGCTATCCACCCATACCGACGAACGCTTTTTCATTAACGATCCGGCTACTTAGGCAGTTCAAAATGTTTTTATTAATTGAATGATATATGAAGAATACGCAAATTCTCTTCTATAAAATATTTCTCGCCCCAAACGGCTTAACTTGAAATTTACTTATTAAAATTGCGTTGTTAATTATTGTCAATTGCCCATTATGATTTGGGTGCTTAATTTTACATCTTTACTCAATGTTCAGAGAAATAAAGAACCGCTACCTAAGATATCTTTCCATCTTCATATACGCTATAATTATATTCTTTTGCGCCATAGAAATTAACTTTTTGTGGTTGTTCGGCTACTCACCGGATATGCAGGAGATCAAGCAACCCACCGTATCAGTAGCATCAGAAGTTTATACAGCCGACGGAAAACTGATTGGTAGTTTTTATAAAGAGAACCGCTCTCCTGTCGAATATAAAGCCATATCCCCTAATATTGTACACGCGCTGGTAGCTACCGAGGATGTGCGATTTTACAAACATGGCGGGGTAGATTTCCTGGGCTTTTTTGGCAGTTTGGCATCTACCGCAACCGGCGACCGCCGCGGTGGCAGTACCATTACACAGCAGTTGGCTAAAAACCTTTTCAGCACCCGTAAACGTAAATCGCAGGGATTGATACGCCACATCCCACTTTTGCGTACCGTTGTATTTAAATGTAAGGAATGGATAACGGCCTATAAAATAGAGCACCAGTACAGCAAAGACCAGATCCTGACCATGTACCTCAATACCGTACCGTTCGGCAATAATTCCTTCGGTATAAAAACGGCTACTTTAAAATACTTCAATAAAATACCTGATGCGGTTAACCCCGCCGAAGCCGCGACGCTTATAGGTATGCTAAAGGCTACATCAACCTATAACCCTAAAACTAACCCCGCCCGATCGTTGGAACGCCGTAACGTGGTGCTAAGCCAAATGTTGAAGTACAACTACATAGACAAAGCCGCTTACACAGCAAACACCACACTGCCACTAAACCTCGATCTGAGTTATGTTGACCGCACAGGCCAGGGCGACTCATACATCCGCCGCGCGGTTGAAAAGTGGCTGGACAAATGGTGCAAGAAAAACGATTACGACCTTTACGAGGATGGGTTGAAGATCTACACCACCATAGATTCCAAATTACAGCAATATGCCGAAGAAGCTGTTGCGACCAAGATGAAGATGCTGCAAAAGCGTTTCAATAATTTGTGGGGGAATAAAAACCCCTGGAGGGACAGTAAAGGCGTAGAAATAAAAGATTTTTTGCTGAAGGCCGAGCAAAGGTTGCCCATTTACAAAATGCTGACCAAAAAGTATAAAGGCGATACCACGCAGATCAACAGCTACTTTGAGAAAAAGAAACGCATGAGCGTGTTTACCTGGAACGGCGATAAAGACACCACCTTCTCCAGTGTAGATTCGATAAAATACTACACTAAGATCCTGAACACAGGGATGATGACCATGGAGCCATCAACCGGGAAGATCAAAGTTTGGGTGGGTGGAATTGACCATAAATATTTTAACTATGACCACGTGAATCAGGCCAAACGCCAGGCAGGTTCTACATTTAAACCTTTTGCCTACGTAACCGCTTTGGATAATGGCTTTACCCCTTGTGATAAGTTTACCGATAAACCGGTGACCATTAAGTTTAAGGACAATGGCAAGGATGATGTTTGGCAGCCAAACAATGCCGATTTCCACTTCTCGTACCGCGAAATGTCGTTGCGTTGGGCTATGGGTAAATCGGTAAACTCGATAACCGCCCAAGTAACAGAGCATGTGGGTTGGGATAAGATTGTAGAATATGCGCACAAAATAGGGATCGAGAGCCCGCTAAAATCGGTGCCATCGGTATCATTAGGCTCTAACGATGTTTCTGTTTACGAAATGGTGCGCGCATACAGCACATTCCTTAACAAAGGCGAAAAGGTCGACCCATTATTAGTTACCAAAATAACCGATCAGAAAGGTGATGTGATTGAAGAATTTGTACTGAAGGCAGAGCGCGTTTTAAGCGAAGAAACCGCATGGCTGATGCTCTACATGTTCCGCGGTGGTATGGAAGAACCGGGCGGCACTTCGCAGGCGTTGTGGGAATACCCAAGCCTATGGAAAAAGAACAACCAGATAGGCGGTAAAACAGGCACCTCAAGCGATTACGTGGACGGCTGGTATATGGGGATCACTAAAGACCTGGTAACTGGTATTTGGGTTGGTGCCGATGACCGTAGCGTTCACTTCACCAATTCAGAAACCGGCGAAGGTTCGCATACGGCACTTCCGATTTTTGGAGCATTCATGGAAAAAGTATATGCCGATCCTAATTCGGGCTATACTTACGGCCCATTTCCTAAGCCATGGGTTAAGATCACCAAGGAATATATGTGCCCGTCGCCGATAATACATGAGGATACCACATCAACGGACAGCCTGATGGAAATGCCGATGGATACTACAGCCACGCCGGTTAGCGTGCCTGCAACCGAGGAAAATAAAGAGGAGACACCGGAAAATAAACCGCCGGCTAACAAATAATTCAGGCAACCCGGCTTGCTTGGGGAACGTATTTAATATAAATTAGCAATATCGTATAAACCGCTATGTATGTATAAACGTTATCCTTGCAATTTATCCATCAAGTATCCTTTTATATTATTATGCCTTGTAGCCGCACTGTTATTTAACCAACAGGCTAAAGCCCAGTATTTTGGGCAAAACAAGGTGCGGTACAAAAACCTAAAGTTCAAGGTTTACAAGACCCCCCATTTCGAGATTTACTACTATCTGAAAAACGATAGCCTAATCAAACGCTTCGCGCAAGAAAGCGAATTATGGTACACCCTGCACCAGCAGGTTTTTCGCGATACATTTAACAGGCCCAACCCTATTATCCTTTACGCCAATCACCCCGATTTTCAGCAGACTACGGCCATAGATGGCGAAATTAGCGTCGGCACAGGTGGTATTACCGAAGGTTTAAAAAACCGTGTGGTGATGCCGATAATGGAAACTAACCAAACCACCCGCCACGTGCTGGGGCATGAGTTAGTGCACGCTTTTCAATATCACATGCTGCTTGGCCGCGATTCATCCAACTTTGAGAATATCGGCAACATTCCCCTTTGGATGGTTGAGGGTATGGCCGAATACCTATCGCTTGGTAAAAAAGACGCCTACACCGCTATGTGGATGCGCGACGCTTACCTCAACCACGACATCCCTACTGTCCGGGACCTTACCCAAAGCAATAAATATTTCCCCTACCGTTACGGCGAGGCTTTTTGGTCGTTTTTGGGCTCTACTTATGGTGATACTATTATTGTGCCTTTCTTTAAAAACACCGCGAGGTTCGGCTTAGAGTATGGCATCCGCCGCACTTTGGGTTATGATGATAAAACACTGTCCCGCCTGTGGCAAAATTCCATCGAGAATACTTACAAACCCTATTTAAAAGATACCGTTCAAACGCCGGTGGGCAAACGCATTATCGATGCTAAGGTTGGCGGTGATCTCACCGTCGCCCCTTCAGTTAGCCCGGATGGTAAGTATCTGGCCTTCCTTTCCTCAAAGGGTTTATTCAGTATTGACCTTTACCTGGCGGATGCTAAAACGGGGCGGGTGATTAAACGGCTTACCAGTAAAGTATCTAACACCCATATCGATGAGTTTAACTTTATAGAATCGGCAGGCACCTGGTCGCCGGATAGCAGAAAATTCGCGTTCAGCGTATTCAACAAAGGCCGCAACCGGATGCTGGTTGTGGATGTGCCGGATGGCAGGATAGTGAACGATGTTTCAATGGGCAAAGCAGAGCAGTTCAGTAACCTTACCTGGTCGCCGGATGGTAAGTACGTCGCTTTCCAGGGCATGTCAGAAGGGCAGGGCGATTTGTATATGTACAATCTCGAATCGAAAAAAGTTATACAGCTTACCAATGATAAATACTCAGATTATCAGCCAAATTTTTCAAAAGACAGCAAGCATATCATCTTCTCAAGCGACAGGGCAACTTACGACACCAAACTTTCGCAGGATATTACCTTTAACTTAGCCGAATTAGACATTACCACGGGTAAAGTAAACGATATAAAAGTATTCGACGGGGCTAACAATCTTAACCCCCAATACTCGTCAGATGGTAAACAGGTTTATTTCCTGTCTAACAAGGATGGTTTCCGCAACATGTACCGTTATACTTTTGCAGGTGGCAAAGTAGAGCAAATGACCGACCTGTTTACCGGGATCTGTGGCATCACAGAATATTCGCCCGCGTTGAGTTTATCCGCTAACGATGATGTGGTTTACTCTTATTATCGTTCACAGAAATACGCCATCTACAACGCAAAAGTATCCGATTTTAAGCCTGTAGCGTTTGACCCGGGTATAACAAATTTCACTGCAGCCATGCTGCCGCCATTGCGCGCGGTGGGTGTAGACCTGATCAATTACAACCTGAACAATTATTTGGCATACAGTAAGATCCCGCTCGATTCTATCCATGCCGTACCATACAAACCAAAATTTAAGCTGGATGCATTGGGCAGCAGTGGAGTTGGTGTTTCGGTAAGTTCGTTTGGTACAGGTTTATCAAGTGGTGTACAAGGAATCTTTAGTGATATTTTAGGCAGGAACCAGATATATGCAGGGCTGGCTGTAAATGGAGCGATCTATGATTTTGGCGGCTCGGTATTGTACATTAACCAGCAGGGACGCTGGAATTTTGGGCTGGGTATATCGCATATCCCCTATCAATCGGGTACCTACGGCTACAATTTCACTAACATCGATGTTGGTGGCACATTAACACCTGTTTATGAAGAAAAGACAGACATCATCCGCACATTTGAAGACCAGCTGCAGGCGTTTGCGTCATACCCATTATCGCGTACCCTGCGCACCGAATTTGGAACAACAGCTTCGCGATACTCTTACCGGGTAGATAGGTACAGCAGTTATTATGCCTACACCAACACACCCGATGCAAACGGCGTGGACCAGTTAGCTATAGGCGGCCTGCTGGATTATAAAAAACACAAAATCTCTCGTGCGCAATTCCTTGCCGAAAATGGCATCGACCTAAAACCTTTTAATATTTATGGATTAAGCGCCGCCTTGGTAGGCGACGATTCGTATTTTGGTATTGCAGCACCATTGAACGGGCATCGTTTCCGCATTGAGGCGGAGTATAATGTAGGCACCTACCACTTCTTCTCGCCTACTGTAGACCTTCGTAAGTATGTACGTGTGGCGCCGGTAACCTTTGCTGCAAGGCTATATGGCTACGGTCGTTTTGGTAATAATGTGAGTGGATTGTACCCGTTATACGTGGGTTACCCCTTCCTGATCCGTGGTTACGAGGCGCAAACCTTTTATAATTCAAAAACAGCAAATAAAAATGGGTTCACTATCGATCAGCTTTCGGGCAGCCGCATCGCGGTAGCAAACTTCGAGATCCGTTTACCATTTACCGGGCCGGAGAAATTGGCGGTTATCAAATCAAAATTCCTGTTTAGTGATCTTAACCTGTTCTTTGATGCCGGTTTAGCCTGGAACAAGGGCAACGACATCAAGTTCCAAAAAGCGCCTGACGCCATCGGTCAAACGCCTGTGTTAGGTACTAATGGTAATCCGGTGCTTGATGCTAACGGCAACCCGCAAACACAAACCACCTACAACACTAATCAGCGTGTACCGGCACTTAGCGCGGGTATTTCTTTAAGGGTGAACTTCTTTGGCGCATTTGTGCTGGAACCATACTTCGCTGTTCCGTTTAACCGTACAGATATTAAAAAACCAGTATTTGGGTTGACATTTGCACCGGGATGGTAGGTATTCAGTTAGCTGTTGTAAATTGTAAGGGTGCAGATATTAGGAGATTTAAAATTAGGCAATCAATTATCCTGACAAGTAAAGGCTATGAATGCAAACTGCGTGATATTGACTGCCGACTGAAAACTGCAGGCCAAAGGCTATACTGCAAACTACCTACTATAAGCCATCGGCTGAAACTGCGAACTGTTTACTGCAAACTGTCAATTACATGACATCCGCGTTGGCACGATATTCGTAACTTAAGTATTATGAAAAAATCGATCTTAGCAATACTGGTAGTTAGCATGTTAGCAACTTTTGGGTGCGATAACAGTAACGGACAAAATAAAAAACCGCAGGAGAAAAGGCCAATGGCTAAACCTGCATCTGAGTGGAAACAAAAGCTTACTGCCAACCAATACGAGATAATGGTTGAGCGCGGCACCGAAACGCCTTTTAAAAACGCTTATTACAACAATCACCAAAACGGCATGTACGTAAGCGCTGCTACCGGCGAAGTATTATTTAGCTCGGCCGATAAATTTGAAAGCGGCACCGGCTGGCCAAGTTTTGTAAAGGCTGTCGACCCAAACAAAGTAGAAATTGTGCACGACAGCAGCTTTGGCATGAGCCGCGACGAGGTTATTGAAAAAAGCACAGGCCTGCACCTTGGCCACGTGTTTAACGACGGCCCTAAAGACCGTGGCGGCAAACGCTACTGCATGAACTCGGGCGCATTGGTATTTGTTAAAAAGTAACCGCCCTGCGTGCTGCTTGTATAGAAGGCCTGCCGTAAATGGCGGGCCTTACTCTTACACCACTTTCGTAGTTAAGGCCTGCGGTAAGGTCAACCCAATCCGGATTTACGGGGCGGATCATTTTTTCTTTTTGCGGGCGGGTGTAAGTGCTCACCATTTTAAAACGTTCCATCGCCTGCTCCTCGGTATTTATCTCCTCAAAATAAACCAGTCTGTTGAGTTGCTGCGCGCTATCAAAAAACAGGGTAGGCATTTCGCCGTAAAACTTAAGGGTTTTCAATAGATCTGTGCACATCCCTACGTGCAGGTTTTTCCTGTTTCTGTCTGTGATAATATATACGAACCTTTTCATTTGATAAAAAAATTTGCTGATTAAAAAATAATTACTAATTTTATGAGCATAAAAATACTAACTATTTTAGCAATTCCAAATATTTATGGCAAATATTTCACAAAATATTAAATTCCTTCGCAAAAAGAAGGGCCTAACCCAGCAACAGTTTGCCGACCAGGTAGGTATAAAACGTTCATTAGTAGGCGCATACGAAGAAGAACGCGCCGAACCCAAGTATGAACTACTAAAACAATTAGCAATATTTTTTGACATATCTATTGATGATTTTATTAATGAAACCATCGATGAGAAGTGGGCACCGAAACCAAAAGGCAATCCCGCAAACCTCAGGGTGTTAAGTATTTCGGTAGATAAGGAAGATAACGAGAACATCGAAATGGTGCCACTAAAGGCAAGTGCAGGCTATTTAAATGGTTACGCCGACCCGGAATATGTGGGCCAGTTGCCAAAGCTTTATCTGCCAATGTTTAAACAGGGTACTTACCGTGGTTTCGAGATAAAAGGTGATTCGATGTTGCCGCTGCAATCGGGCACTACTATAATAGGTGAATACCTGGAGAACTGGGCCGATGTTAAGATTGGCGAGACGTATGTTATTATTTCTAAAAACGATGGCGTGGTTTATAAACGCGCGGGTAATAAATACAAAGAAGGCCGTAACATGAAGCTGGTATCTGACAACCCCGTTTACGAGCCTTATGAAATAAGCGCCGATGATGTGCTGGAAGTTTGGAAAGCGAAGGCCTACATATCTACTCACATGCCGATGCCTACCGCCGAACCTACCATGGAAAGCCTTACCAGTATGATGGCCCAAATGCAGCGCTCCATAGCTAATCTTAATAAAGACGTAAATTAAGCGCGGCAACATTTAAGTTACGTTGTGCGGGTCTAAACCGGGTTATAGCAACAATTAAGTTACAGTGCAACAGGTTAAACTATTCGCTGTTATCTTTATCTATAACATCAGTTAAACTAAAATTATAAAAATGAAAAAGATTATGATGATCTGCTTATTCGTATTAGGAATATCAGCAGTAAGCCACGCACAAGGTGGCCGCCAAAGAATGACCACCGCTGACAGGGTTAAAGCCATGAAAGAAAGCTTAAAACTTACTGACGACCAGGTTGCAAAGATCACCGTTGTTTATGATGCGCAAACCAAATCTATGGATAGCCTTCGTACTGCCGGTGGCGATATGCGCACACAAATGCGCCCTATGATGCAAGCTACCAACGATAAAGTTAAAGCTATTTTAACCGCAGAGCAGGCAGCAACATGGCAAAAACGAATGGATGAAATGCGCGCGCAACGCCAAAACGGCGGCGGTGGTGCACCATCTAACAAGTAATAGAGTAAATATGCTAAAATAAAAGAAGCGGCTATATATAGGCCGCTTTTTCTATTTTAGCAGAAATTTAAAAGCGTGGCATCAGCAGAAAAATATATCCAAAGCAAACTTGATGAACGCGAAGCGCTGGGCACTTACCGCGGCCTGCGCCCCGAAAGTATGCTGGTAGATTTTTGCTCTAACGATTACCTCGGCTTTGCCCGCTCCCATGTATTAAAGGAAAATATTCAGTGGGAACTTGATAATCATCCGCTAAGTTTAAACGGTGCCACAGGTTCAAGGCTCATCTCGGGCAACATCGCGTACACCGAAGAACTGGAGCAACAGATAGCTGGTTTCCATCAAAGTGAAGCAGGGTTGTTGTTTAACTCGGGCTATGATGCCAACGTTGGGTTGTTCTCTTCCCTACCACAAAAAGGCGATACGGTTGTACACGACGAGCTGATCCACGCCTCTATAATCGATGGTGCGCGGTTAAGTCACGCCAGCCGCTATACATTTCGCCATAATGATTTAGAGAGCCTGGAGGCTAAGCTAAAGCAGGCGAAGGGTATTTGTTACGTGGCGATAGAAAGTGTTTATTCTATGGATGGCGATACCCCGCCTATTGCAGCGATATTAAAGCTAACCGAACAATACGGCGCTAATTTAATTGTTGATGAGGCACATGCCGTTGGATTGTATCCTGCCGGATTAGTGTCTCATTTAAATTTACAGGATAAGGTATTTGCCCGCGTAATAACCTTCGGCAAAGCATTGGGATGCCACGGGGCAATTGTATTGGGCAGCAATTTGTTGCGCGAATATCTGATCAACTTTTCGCGTGCGTTTATTTACACCACGGCGGCTTCGTTTCACCAATTGGCGGCGGTGAAGATGGCTTATGAGTTATTGAATTCATCGTCGGCAGAAATAGAGAAACTTCACCATAACATACGCTTGTTTAAACAGGGCATAAAACAAAATGGCACTTATCCTTTACTGCAAAGCGACAGCGCTATCCAATGCATTATTTTGAACAGTAATGAAAAGGCTAAACAAGCGGCTCAAGCACTGCAAAATACAGGGCTGGACGTACGGGCAATATTAAGCCCCACCGTTGCTACGGGAGCCGAACGCATCCGCATTTGTCTCCACTCCTATAATACTGCCGAAGAGATCATTTTACTTACCACAACTATTAACAACATCACAAATGAATAAACCGCTGTTTGTAACCGGCATTGGTACCGATATTGGCAAAACGCTTATATCGGCCATATTGGTAGAGAAGTTAAAATGCGATTACTGGAAACCTTTGCAATCGGGCGAGTTGGAAAACTCGGACACGATAAAAGTGCAGCGGCTAATATCAAATAAAATCTCTGTTTTCCATCCCGAAACCTACTGCTTAACCCAACCCTATTCGCCGCATAAATCTGCAATGCTGGACGGTATTACCATAGATGAATCAACCATCATCGCCCCAAAAACTGATAACCAATTGCTGATTGAAGGTGCCGGCGGCTTAATGGTTCCTCTTAACGATCATTGCCTGGTTATTGACCTCATTAAACAACTTGGCGTCGAAGTAATATTGGTATCGCAAAATTACCTGGGCAGCATCAATCATACGCTGCTTTCTATCGAGGCATTAAAAAACCGCGGCATCCCCGTTAAGGGCATTATATTTAATGGCGAAGAGAATGCTTCTACCGAGGAATATATTATAAAATACACTCAAATAAAACATTTAGGTCGTGTACCGCAGTTGCCAACTATCGACAAAAACATAATTGCTGATGCAGGTAAGTATATTTCCTTGTAATTTGCAGCAGATTTCCTTCCCAATGGGAATAAAACCAATTATACCATGAAGAACATTACAGTTATAGGATCGGGCACTATGGGTAACGGGATTGCCCATACTTTTGCACAGAACGGGTTTAACGTGTCACTTGTTGATATCAGCGATGCCGCCCTGCAAAAAGCCCTGCAAACCATAGCCGGTAACCTTGATAGGCAGATAAAAAAAGGCGCCATAGACGCAGCCGCAAAAATCACCACCCTCGGCAACATTAAAACTTATACTGATGTATCTGAAGGCGCAGTCAATGCCGACCTTGTTGTGGAAGCCGCTACTGAGAACCGCGAGATAAAACTAAAACTGTTTAAACAGCTGAGCGAAGTTTGCAAACCTGATGTGATACTGGCGTCAAACACTTCGTCTATCTCCATAACTGAAATCGCAGCGGTTACGGCCAACCCGGCCAATGTTATCGGCATGCACTTTATGAACCCGGTGCCTGTTATGAAACTGGTAGAAGTTATCCGTGGGTATGCCACCACAAATAAAGTAACCAATACCATTATGGAACTTTCGCGCCAACTGGGTAAAGACCCCGTTGAGGTGAACGACTACCCCGGCTTTGTAGCAAATCGCATTTTAATGCCGATGATAAACGAGGCGGTGTACACCCTGTTTGAGGGTGTGGCAGGCGTACACGAAATAGATACCGTGATGAAACTGGGTATGGCCCATCCGATGGGTCCGCTTCAACTGGCCGACTTTATTGGCCTTGATGTTTGCCTGGCTATATTAAGAGTACTGCACAACGGCTTCGGTAACCCTAAGTATGCCCCTTGCCCACTACTGGTTAACATGGTTACAGCAGGTCACCTTGGTGTTAAAAGCGGCACCGGGTTTTATAAATACACAGCAGGCAGCAAAGATTTGGTTGTAGCAGATAAATTTTTATAAAGCTAATAATATGGATACCTCTTTAATAGGTCTTCGACAAGCCCAGAACGACAAAATATTTTAACCAAAGAAGCACCGCTAATTAGCGGTGCTTCTTAATATTAGATCAGATTGGAACCCTTAGGTGGTGTAACCTAAAATTTTCAATACTTGTTTACTGTTTTGTTCTTCGCCAAACACCTCAAAGTTAAAGGTCTCGTCGCGGTTGCGGCGGATAATAACGTGTTTAGGCGATGGCAGCAGGCAATGGTGGATGCCACCATAACCACTTAGCACTTCCTGGTAAGCCCCGGTGTTAAAGAAACCCATGTATTGTACTTTACGCGTTTTCGGCATAAATACACTGTTCATGTGGGCTTCCTGGTTGTAGTAATCCTGCCCGTCGCAGGTGATACCGCCAAGGTTAACACGCTCGTATTCGTTATCCCAGTTATTTATCGGCAATAACACATATTTTTGGTTTAACGCCCAAACATCCGGCAGGTTGGTAATAAATGATCCATCAAGCATAAGCCACTTTTCACGGTCGTTTTGTTGCTTGCGGCCCAATACCTTGTACAGTATACCCGATGCTTCGGCCACGGTGTATTTACCAAACTCGGTAATAATATCCGGTTCCATGGTATCGTGCTCGGCGCAGATCTCTTTGATACGGCTCACAATCTCGTTGATCATGTACTCGTAATCAAAATCAAACACCAGCGAATCTTTAAACGGCATACCACCGCCGATATCCAGCGTATCGAGCGCAGGGTTTATCTTTTTAAATTTGCAGTATAGCGTTACATATTTCTCCAGCTCGTTCCAGTAGTATGGCGTATCAGAGATACCCGAGTTAATGAAGAAGTGTAACAGCTTAACCTGAAAATTAGGGTTGTTCTCTATTTTATTGTGGTAAAAGTCGATGATATCCTCCATACGGATGCCCAGGCGCGAGGTGTAGAACTGCGAATCGGGTTGCTCCTCTGCCGCTATACGGATGCCCAGGTTACAAGGGGTATCCATTTCAACCTCATCGTCGTAAAGATTAAATTCCTCCTTGTTATCCAGCACCGGGATAATGTTGGTGAATCCGTCATGCAGCATATCAATAATATACTGCTTGTACTGAAAGGTTTTAAAACCGTTACAGATAACCGTAATATCCTTGCTTACCGCTCCTTTTTTCTCCAGCGCATCTATCATCGGCATATCAAATGCTGATGATGTTTCCAGGTGGATCTCGTTCTTCAGCGCTTCTTCTACGATGTGCTTAAAATGCGAGCTTTTGGTGCAATAGCAATATTTATAACTACCGCGATAGTTAGATTTGATGATTGCCTGCTGAAAAAGCAGCTTGGCCTGTTGTATTTTCTTGCTGATTATAGGCAAGTAAGTGAAGCGCAACGGCGTACCGTACGTTTCGATCATTTCCATCAAATTAAGATCGTGGAAGTATAATTCATCCTCTATTATCTCATAACCTTCCTGTGGGAAACCAACGCTTAGGTCAAGAAAATCCTGGTAACTCTGCATTCTTTAAAATTTGTGCAAATGTATATTTTTAACGGATTTATTTTGTATTTGTTGGGTGGAAATTTTATAGTAACAATGTAATTTATTTACAGCGTGAATTTACTTATCTCAATATCTTATAAATAAATGGGGTAACGCACATGCTTTATGCAACAATGCACTTGCCAAATGATTGTACTATAGTACAATAACCCAGCAAGTGCATTACAACAAAAATTTTGTAGCTGACTATTTACTATACACGAACGTTACACTTTTGCTAACGGTAAGCCCACTAATGCCGGTGCTGTTGTAAGTTATGGTGTATTTACCTGGTTTATCAATAGCGTAGCCTTTTAAAAGGTCGGCATTTGCAGAAATGCTATCGTTTGCTTGAAGGGTGATGTAAGCGGTAGCAGGTGGCGGCATAATGCGTTTAGCCATAGCGCCTTTGTAATTTACTTCGGCACCGGTTTCGTCTTTAATATCCAGGTATTTGGCTATCCAGGGCTCAAATGGGGTATGCCATTTGCAAAAAGTGACGGTATCTGTGTTGCTGTTTTTCACTGTGAATTTTAACAGCACAGAATCGCCCATTTTAATAGTGTCCTTAATGGTCATCTCTGCAACAAGCGCTTTTTTAATAGCAGCGGTATCTGCTACAGATAAAGCTGAATCTGCCCGTGCCGACTGGTTACCTGTACGCGTACCGCACGATGATAGCGCCAAAAGGGCAATAGCTAATATTTGATAGTTTTTCATAAATGGATATACGTTGTTATATTAACTTATGCAACAATGGCGGGATATAAAACATTTGCATTTTTTAATCTTCGACATCTAAATGCACCTCCGCCATCATGCACCTGGCGCTACCGCCACCATTGGTTTCGATGGTATTAATATCGGCATAAATCAACTTACCATATTTTTCCAAAGTATTTTTCTGTTCTGCGCTAAGCGAATTAAATGCCGTTTGCGACATCACAATTAAAGTTCCCCCATCGTTGTTCTTCACCTCCAGCATATTACCCGCGAAATTGTTCATCTGATCGAAGGTGATATCGATAATATCTTTACCGGATGATTTAAGCGAGGCGATAACTGCTTGCTTTTCATCGGCATCAGTAATACTATCCAAACAGATCACCGCGAATTTACTGCCTATAGCCATCAGCACATTAGTGTGATAAATGGCCTGCCCACCCTGGTCGAAGGCATCGAAAGTTACGGCTTTATAGCCGGAATGATCGCAAAAGGCTTTCAGCGCTTCTACATTGGTACGTGGCGAAAGGCAGGCATAGGCGATCTTGTTTTCCCTATCTAAAACCATGCTGCCGGTTCCTTCCAAAAACTGCTCTTTAGCTTCAAAACGGCTCAGATCCACAACATGGTTGGATTTAAAATGCGCCTCCAACTGGCGGATAATATCTTCCCGCCGCTCCAGCCTGCGGTTTTCGGCCTGCATGGGGTACAAAAATATATCGCCATTATCATGAAACGACACCCAGTTGTTCGGGAAGATCGAATCGGGTGTATGCGGTTCAAAGGTATCATTTATCACTGTAATGTTCACGCCGTTGCTTCTCAACACGGTTACAAAACCATCAAACTCCTGCAGGGCTTTTTGCTGCACGGCCTGTTGGTCGGCATCCTGTTTTTGGAAGGCATTACTTTCGGCAGTTTGCGCGTTAAAGCCAAACGCCACCGGGCGAATCATTAATAGGTTATTGGTGCTTTGTTGGCTCATGTCTGAACTCGAATTGAACGAATTGCTTAATTGAAAGATTTTAAATTAATGTATTGCCGGCCTCAAAATTCTAAAAAATCGGGTTCAGACTTTATCCCTTTTCAACGGCATGCTCATGCAGTGGAACCCACCGCGGGCACGGGATAGTTCGGCGCTTGGCATCAGTATCAGGGTATCTTTCATTTTTTCCGGGTCAATTTCGCCGCTTTCCATTTTGGGCAGCAGGTCGGTAACGTGGATCACCGCAAAACCACTTTGTTTAAAGGCTTCCACCGTTTTATCGTTCCGGTCGTACCCAACCACTACCCCATCTTTAAGGGCCAGCAGGTTGCAGCTATCCGTCCATTGTTCGCGGGCATCAAACGGGAATTCATCGTTACCCGAGTAAATGAATTTTGTAGGCTCGGTGCTTTGCAGATCCTTTTGGCTGATGTTATCCAGCAGATCTTCCAACGTATTAAACGTTTTTGGTTTCTTATCTTTCCTAAACTGAACTATCTCGGGCTTATCCTTGTTTTTCTTATCGGCAAACCAGGCAATAGGTTCGCTTTGCGATTGCTCGGTTTCGGTAATGGTTAACGAGCGTAGCAGCACCCATACATTGCGCTTTACCTGGGTGAAAACGGTATCGATGTGCATATAATCGCGCTTATGCGGTATCTTCACAATCGTGATCTTATTTACCACATTATTCTCGAACAGTAGTTTAATAGCCTCGTTGGCACCGCTGATAGACGTACGTTCGCTGCAGCCAATTATCAGGTGCTGCGGACTAACCATCATCACATCCCCGCCCTCTATGGTGGTTTTCTCCTCGTTCGCTTCGCCGGGGCGTAAAAAATGCTGCTTGTTTTCAGAGATTTCTATGATCTTATCGCGATAGCCGGCAAATAACTGATGATTAAAAAAGATGTAGCGCATCAGCAAGGTTTCGCGTGAGCGCGCCTTTTTAGCGGGTTTGTTAAGCAGGATATGGTCGTTGATGGCAATGCCCAGATCGCGGGAAAAGATCAGGTTAGGTATCGGCGCGAAGATCATCGTATCATCAGCCAGCGAGCCGGAAATAAAGATCTTAGCCAATTCAACCGGGTCGGTATCTATCAATTGCAATTGTAACTTGTAATTGCAATTTTCTATAGCGCAAACGGCAGCTACCAGTTTCTTACGGATGTCGGTTTGCTGTAGAATATCGCCCAGTAGGGTCTGGATCTCGATAACCTTTGTAGAACTATGGAATCCGGCGTTATCGGGTTTAAAAAAATCGCGGTTAGCAGCGTCGCTATCTATGTTGGCAAGCTTACCTTTTATCTTATCGGGATCAAGAAAGTACATCAGCAACTTAATGTAGTAATCGTACTCCTTGCGGCGCATGGTATCCAGGTGCACAATATCCTCAAAAAGCCAGTCCTGCGCTTTAGAGGGCACAACTTTACCTAATCCGCTATCGGGGCTATGCACTAAAAGTGTGCGCAGGTTACCAATCTCAGATGTCACATCTATTTTAAAATCGTTGTCATTAAGTGTCATAAATGGTTATAAAGAAGAAACAAATCTATTGTTTTTAGTTGGAAAATACAGCCTCTCCCCGGCTCCCTCCTTCGGAGATGGTTTGGGTGAAGCCGTACTGTCCCACTTTTTTATAACATAGTGTGGAACACTTTCACAAAACATTGATTTACAATTAAATAAGAAATTTGAAAATAATTAGTTAGTTAAAGTAATCATTTCAAATTCTATTTTAACTATTTATTAAACAAATACTTATACAAAATATTAACCTGTCTCATTTTAAAAAAAGTGGGACACCTATTTTAAGCGGCTTTACAGGTGTTTTTCCAAAAAGACCATCAACTATGAAACATCAACCATAACTATTATTAATTTTGCGCGATGGATTTTATTATTGAGGCAGTTGTTGAGGCCGTTAAAGATTTATACCAAACCGATATTGCCGCCAAAGATGTAAGCCTGCAGGAAACCCGCAAGGATTTTGACGGGCAGGTTACGCTGGTAACCTTTCCCTATACTAAAGTATCGCGCAAAGGACCTGAACAAACAGGCGCCGAAATTGGCGAATATCTGCAAAAAAAACTACCCGAAATCGCCTCTTTTAACGTTGTTAAAGGTTTTTTAAATATTGTTATTGCCGATAGTTACTGGCTAAACGCGTTGCGTACCGATATCCTTACGGATAACTTCGCGGTAGCAAAACCGAACGGCAAAAAGGTAATGGTAGAGTATTCCTCACCCAATACCAACAAGCCGCTCCACCTTGGGCACATCCGTAACAACCTGTTAGGTTTTTCGCTGTCGGAGATACTGGATGCGGCAGGTTACGATGTGGTAAAAGCCAATTTGGTTAACGACCGCGGCATCCATATTTGTAAAAGTATGGTGGCCTGGCGCGAATTTGGACAGGGCGAGACCCCCGAAAGCAGCGGCTTAAAGGGCGACCATCTTGCCGGTAAATACTATGTTTGGTTTGATAAAGCCTATAAGCAACAGATATTGGAATTGGTTGAAGAAGGCCAAACCGAAGATGAAGCCAAAAAGAACGCCCCCCTGATAAAAGAGGCGCAAGCCATGCTTTTACAATGGGAACAAGGCGACGAGATGGTTATCAACCTATGGAAAACCATGAATGGCTGGGTTTACGAGGGCTTTGATGTTACTTATAAAACCCTTGGTGTTAGCTTTGATAAGTACTACTACGAAAGCAACACCTATTTATTAGGTAAAGATATTGTGGAAGAAGGCCTTGCAAACGGCGTGTTCTTTAAAAAAGAGGATGGATCTGTTTGGATAGACCTTACCGCGGATGGCCTGGACCAAAAATTGGTTCTGCGTGGCGATGGAACTTCGGTTTACATTACGCAGGACTTGGGTACCGCACAGCTCAAGTACAACGATTACCAGATGGACGAATCTATCTATGTAGTTGGTAACGAGCAGGATTATCACTTTAAAGTGCTGTTCCTGATCCTTGAAAAATTGGGTAAAACCTGGGCACAGGGCTTATATCACCTATCGTATGGCATGGTAGATCTTCCATCGGGCAAGATGAAAAGCCGTGAAGGTACGGTAGTTGATGCCGACGACCTGATGGCCGATATGTTCGGCACCGCCAAAGAAACTACCGAGGCTATGGGCAAGGTAGACGGCTTTAGCGAGGACGAGAAGAACAAGCTTTACCGCACCATTGGCATGGGTGCTTTAAAATACTTCCTGCTAAAGGTTGACCCTAAAAAACGGCTTTTATTCGACCCTAAAGAATCGATAGATTTCCAGGGACATACCGGGCCTTTCATTCAATACACCCATGCCAGGATCAAATCGGTACTCAGCAGGGCCGGTTACGTTGCCGAAGCCGGCACCAACGATATTGCTGAACTGGATGGTGTAGAGCGCGACCTGATCGTGACCCTCACCAAATTCCCGCAATCCATTGCAGAAGCCGCCGCTAACCATAGCCCGGCGCTAATTGCTAACTACGTGTACGAACTGGCTAAAAACTATAACAAGTTTTACCACGAAAAGCCAATTATGCAAGCCGAAGAAGAAAATTTAAAGCAGTTCCGCTTACAACTATCGGCAGCATCAGCAAAGGTCATCAGCAAAGCAATGGGCCTGCTGGGGATAGATGTACCGGAGAGAATGTAGTTATAGAGAGTCAGGATAACAAGACATAAGAACCAAGAAAAGAAAAGTCCTTAGCATTTTGCCAGGGGCCTTTCTTTTCTCCAAACGTAACCCCTTGAGCCGCGTACCCAGTTACCTTGTACATACACACGGTTGGCATGTGGGCGCACATAATATCCATTGCGGTAAACGTAACGGCGACCGCTATACACCCATTCGCCGGGTACCCAATAGGCATTAGCATAAGGCGACGCAGGACGAACGTACACAGGTTCAACCGGTTGCTCGGCCACATAACCCTCAGTTGCACATGATGCCAGAAACAGCGATCCCGCCATTGCTGCCACTATTCCAAATTTTGATAATGTTTTCATCTGTAGATTGTTTTGGTAAATAAGTAAGACGGTCGCAAAAGCAAATGGTTTATTGGGGGAAGTGGGTAGAGGTAAAGGGCGAAAGGTTAAAGGTATTATAGTTCGAAAACCGTGTTAACCCGGCTAATCGCAGAAACCCCTCCCTGCCCTCCCAAGGTAGAAAATTAAAATTAGAGTTCTTTTTAGCCTGACCAACCGAACAGTAGTTCTCTTATTGCGGCCTTAGCGCGTTGCGGATAGCATAGGCTTTGCCTTACCACAATCTTTAACAGCGACGCGGTACAGCCGCGTGTTTTTTCTTTGGTTCCGTTTCTTTTTTGCGACAAAAAAGAAATGAACATCCACCGGCTTAATGCTCACTCACTACCACTCCTAACAAAGAACTGATTCACCAATTGCCTAAAGAGGCTGCTTCGCAATCTCAAGTACGCGCAGAAAACTATTCGTCATCCAAACATCACATCTGCATTTTTTTAAATAATTTCTACTAATTCCCTATACTTTGTATATATTTGAAACAGAAAAATGAAACAAATAGATTTTACATATCATAACAATCTGATTAACTGCTGTATGCGAGCAGAAACATCGTGGTTGTAAGTGTGTAAATAAATAATATCCGCCTCTTCAGCCACAGCAGAAGGGGTTTTTTTTTGAAATAACTAAATTACGTACCGAATATGCAGAGCTTCAGAACAGAACTGGAGAACCCGATAGTGGAACAAGACATCATCGACCTGGAAAGGAAGATCCGTGCGTTCCGCGAGGGCAAGATACACGACGAAAAATTCCGCAGCCTGCGCCTTGCGCGTGGCGTTTACGGCCAAAGGCAGCCGGGCGTACAAATGGTGCGTATCAAATTACCATTTGGTAAGGTTACCTTTAAGCAGCTTTTAAAAATTGCCGATATATCTGACGAATATGGCAGCGGTAACCTCCACTTAACCACCCGCCAGGACATCCAGATCCATTACGTAAGCCTTGACCGTACCCCGCAGTTATGGGCCGATCTGGAACAGGACGATATTACCCTGCGCGAAGCATGTGGCAACACAGTTAGGAATGTAACCTCGTCCCCTACTTCGGGCATCGATCCTTTGGAGCCGTTTGATGTTTCACCGTACGCACAGGCAACGTTCGAATATTTTCTGCGGAACCCAATCTGCCAGGAAATGGGAAGAAAGTTTAAAATCTCGTTCTCATCCAGCGATGCGGATACCGCTTTCTCTTACATCCATGATATTGGCGCGATACCTAAAATAAACGAGGCCGGCGAACGTGGTTTTAAAA
Source organism: Mucilaginibacter sp. UYNi724 (assembly GCF_054057495.1). Classification (NCBI taxonomy): domain Bacteria; kingdom Pseudomonadati; phylum Bacteroidota; class Sphingobacteriia; order Sphingobacteriales; family Sphingobacteriaceae; genus Mucilaginibacter; species Mucilaginibacter sp. UYNi724. Next base: position 63,540 of record NZ_JBSRZI010000008.1, read on the forward strand.
TTTTGTTAGGCGGCGGCCTGGGTGCCCAGCCCTTACTGGCAAGCCCTGTAGAGGACTTCTTGCCCGAGGATCAACTGATCCCTTACATAGAGGCCATAATCCGCGTGTTTGACCGTTACGGCGAACGTAATAACCGTAACAAGGCTCGTTTAAAATACCTTATCCAAAAGATCGGGTTAGAGGAAGTGCTTCGCCTTGCAAAAGAAGAACGTACCGCCCTTAAGGTAAAAACCTATAAAATAAACCGTGATACCGTTCCGCAACCTCAAATCCCGGAACCTGCCATCAAGCATTCAGCCTTCATTGAAAACCCGTTGCGTTACGAGCAATGGCTGGCTACAAACGTATTTGAGCAAAAGCAAACCGGTTTTTACGGCGTGTATATTAAAGTTCCCGTAGGAGATATCCCAACCGCTAACGCCCGCAAATTGGTGGCTGCCATAAAACCCTACGTGGGCGACGAGATCCGCATTACCCAAAACCAGGGCTTGCTGTTAAAATTTGTCCGCAAGGAAGCATTGCCTGCTTTATACGCCGGCCTGCACGAGTTAGACATGGCAGCACCCGGCTTTGATAGCATGGCCGATGTAACTACCTGCCCCGGTACCGATACCTGTAACCTGGGCATTAGCAACAGCATGACCATGGCTAAGGTGCTGGAGGATGTGATCTACAACGAGTACGAAGATTTTATTTATAACCGCGAGATCAAAATAAAGATCAGCGGCTGTATGAATAGCTGCGGCCAGCATGGGTTGGCGCACATTGGTTTCCACGGCAGTTCGCTAAAAGCGGGCACCAAAGTATTACCATCTGTACAAGTGATGTTAGGTGGTGGTACCGTAGGCAACGGCGTAGGCCGCGCTGCAGAACGTGTGATTAAAGTGCCATCAAAACGTGCTACACATGCGTTAAGGTTCGTGTTGGATGATTATAAAACGTTATCTACAGAAGGCGAAACTTTCCACGCTTATTACGACAGGCAGGGTAAAGATTATTTTTACCGCCTGTTAAAACCCCTTGCCGACCTTACCACCCTAACCGACGATGAGTTTGTAGATTGGGGCCACCAGGAAACCTATGTATCGGCGATTGGTGTTGGCGAGTGTGCAGGTGTCATCATCGACCTGGTAGCTACACTGCTGTTTGAAAGCGAAGAGAAACTGGGCTGGGCAAATGGCGCTTTCGAAAAAGGGTTATGGGCCGATGCCATCTACCATTCATACAATACCATGGTGAGCGCGGCTAAGGCATTATTGCTTGATAAGGGCGTAAATAGCAGCACCCAAACCGGCGTAATAAAAGAATTTGATAACAACTACGTAGCAACCGGCGATTTTGACCTTGAAGGTACTTTTAGCGACCTGGTGCTGCAAATAAATAAAAACGAACCATCCGAAGAATTTGCTACGGCCTACAAAAAACAGGCAACAGATTTTTTAGAAGCGGTAAAAACGAAGAGAGAGGCAGTGCTGCAATCATGATACGAAACAAACCTAATAATATAAAAGTACCGCGCGTAACCCTTGTTGGCGCAGGCCCTGGAGATGCCGAACTAATCACGTTAAAAGGCATTAAAGCCCTGCAAGCTGCAGATGTGGTTTTGTACGATGCATTAGTGAACGACGAAATTTTAGACTTTGCCCCTGCTAACGCGGTAAAAGTTTACGTAGGCAAACGCTCCGGCGATCATTCGTTCTCACAAGATAATATTAACCGTTTAATGGTTGATTACGCTTTGAATTACGGCCATGTGGTGCGCTTAAAGGGCGGCGACCCGTTTGTATTTGGTCGCGGGCATGAGGAGCTGGATTTTGCCGCGGAGTATAACATCCCTACGCAGGTAGTACCGGGCATTTCAAGCTCTATTGGCGTACCGGGCTTGCAAGGCATTCCTGTTACCCATCGTGGATTGAGCGAAAGCTTTTGGGTGATAACAGGTACCACAACAGATGGCAAAATATCCGCCGACCTGTACGATGCCGCCAAAACTAATGCCACTATTGTGGTGTTGATGGGCATCCACAAGCTGGCAAAGATCGCGGAGATCTTTCAAAACGAAGGCAAAGGCCGGTTACCTGTTGCCGTAATACAAAGCGGCACCACCGTTAACGAAAAAGTTGTTGTTGGCGTTGCCGATACCATTGTGGCTTTAGCTGCAGAACAAGGTATCACCTCTCCTGCCCTGATTGTACTGGGCGAAGTGGTTTCCCTGCACCCGACATTTAAATTGGTAAAAGAAGTTTATGACGTTGTTGCCAAAGGATAATAGTTTAACAGACGTTCGGCCAACCGAAACGCAGGGCAACCAGTTGTTCCCCGTGTTTTTAAAGTTGAACAACCTGCATACCGTACTGGTTGGCGGGGGTAATGTTGGCCTGGAAAAGCTAACCGCCCTGCTCAACAACAGCCCGGCTGCCGCTGTTACCGTTATTTCTAAAGATTTTTTACCGCAGGTACATGCACTTGTCGCTCAATATCCGCAAGTAAATATCGTGCAAAAATCTTTTGCAGATACCGACCTTGACCCTGCCGATATTGTTATTGCGGCTACCAACGACAGCGAACTAAATAAATACGTGCGCCAATCGGCACATGACCGTAAGCTACTAATAAACGTCGCGGATAAGCCGGAACTTTGCGATTTCTACCTCGGTTCCATCGTAAAAAAAGGCGACCTGAAGATCGCTATCTCTACCAACGGAAAATCGCCAACCATAGCCAAACGTTTAAAAGAAGTGCTGAGCCAGTCGTTACCCGGCGAACTTGATATTACCCTGCAGCAAATGGCCGAGGTGCGCAACACCCTGTCGGGCGATTTTACCCACAAGGTAAAAGAGCTTAACCGCGTTACCGAGATCTTGCTTGGTCCTAAAAAGGCACCGAGTAACAACCATATCAAACTATTGGTTTGGGGGACGTTTGTAGCATTCTTGGCTGTAACTATTGTTGCCTTATGGCTTAAAGACCCTGCATTTAAAAGCTATGTGGAGAATATTTCTCCTATGTTTTATTACTTCTTGGGGGCGGGTTTTGTGTTCGCGCTGATAGACGGGGCCATTGGCATGTCGTACGGGGTAACATCCACTACCTTTTCGCTTTCCATGGGCATCCCTCCTGCTTCGGCGAGTATGGGTGTGCACTTGTCCGAAATCATGAGCAATGGTATCGCCGGCTGGATGCATTACCGCATGGGTAATGTAAACTGGAAGTTATTTAAACTATTGCTACTTCCCGGTATTATCGGCGCGGTAACGGGGGCATATCTGCTATCGTCGTTAGAACATTACGCGCAATACACCAAACCGTTAGTATCGGTTTATACACTTATATTAGGCACCGTTATCTTTAAAAAAGGTTTAGACCTTAAAAAGAAACGCACTACGGATAAGATCAAACACATACCGCTGCTTGGTTTAGGCGGTGGTTTTATTGATGCTGTTGGCGGTGGTGGCTGGGGTTCTATCGTGTTATCAACGCTGATAGCAGGCGGGCGCCATCCAAGGTTTTCGTTAGGTACGGTGAAACTATCAAGGTTTTTTATTGCGCTGATGGGTTCGTTAACGTTCATCACCATGCTTAACAGCGGGCATTGGGACGCGGTGGCGGGACTGGTTATCGGCAGTGCATTGGCATCGCCGGTGGCAGCAAGAATTTCAAACAAGATCTCGGCAAAAGCCATCATGCTGTCGGTATCGGTTATCGTTATCCTCATCAGTATCCGCAGTATTTTTAAATTTTTAACTCATTTACCTTTCTAATGGCTGATACTACCTACATATCGCAGTTAGTAAACGGAAAAGACCCTGTGGACGCTTTACAAGCGCTTGCAGTACAGTTTGCCGGCGAGATCGTATTCTCTACCAGTTTTGGCTGGGAAGACCAAGTAATTTCGCACATGATATTTGCCAACAACATCCCCATAAAAGTTTTCACGTTAGAGACAGGTCGACTGTTCCCCGAAACTTATTACGTGTGGAACCGCACCATGGAAATTTACGGCAAACCCATCCATGCCTACTACCCGGATAACAACCGGTTAGAGCAAATGGTGAACGCCAAAGGCCCAAACAGCTTTTACGAATCGGTAGATAACCGTAAGGAATGTTGCGGCATCCGTAAGATAGAACCCTTGCACCGCGCTTTAGCAGGCAACCAATGCTGGATAACCGGCATCCGTGCCGAGCAATCGCCAAACCGCGAGGACATGAGCAACGTGGAATGGGACGAAGGCAACCAGCTCATCAAATTCCACCCTATTTTTAATTTTAGTTTAGACGATGTAAAGGCTTACATTAAACAATATAATATACCCTACAATACATTGCATGACAAGGGCTTCCCAAGTATTGGCTGCCTGCCCTGCACAAGGGCGGTACAACCCGGCGAAGACTTTAGGGCCGGCCGCTGGTGGTGGGAAGACCAAAGCAAAAAAGAATGCGGTTTACATGCTGTACAGTTAAATGATTTAAAAGAATGAGTAAATACCGGTTAGATTACCTGGACGAATTAGAAGCAGAGGCCATTTATATTCTGCGCGAAGTAGCGGGGCAATTTGAAAAACCTGCGTTGTTATTTAGCGGCGGTAAAGATTCTATCACCCTGGTGCATTTGGCGTTGAAGGCCTTTCGCCCGGGTAAGTTCCCTTTCCCGCTGGTACACATTGATACAGGGCACAATTTTGAAGAGACCATTACCTACCGTGATGATATGATAGCCCGCATTGGCGAAAAACTGATTATAGGTCACGTGCAGGATAGCATTAACGAAGGCAAGGTGATCGAACAAACAGGCAAAAACGCCAGTCGCAACCCTTTGCAAACCGTTACCTTGTTAGATACCATTGCCAAACACGGCTTTGATGCCTGCATTGGTGGCGCCCGCCGCGACGAGGAGAAAGCCCGCGCCAAAGAACGCATCTTTTCGGTACGTGACGAGTTTGGCCAGTGGGACCCGAAACGCCAGCGACCCGAGCTTTGGGATATTTACAACGGTAAAATTCACAAAGGCGAGAACGTACGCGTGTTCCCGATAAGTAACTGGACGGAGCTTGACGTGTGGAACTACATCCGCCGCGAAAATATACCTCTGCCTACCATATACTTTGCCCACCAGCGCGAGTGTATTACCCGCAATGGGCAGCTGATGGCAGCATCGCCTTTCCTGAATATGGATGAGGCCGACATCATTGAGCAAAAGAATGTACGTTTCCGTACCGTTGGCGACATGACCTGTACTGCGGCGGTAGAATCATACGCGTTTGAGATAGATGACATTATCGATGAGATAGCATCCTCAAAAATAAGCGAACGCGGCGCCCGTATAGATGACAAAGTGAGCGAAGCCGCCATGGAAGACAGGAAAAAAGGGGGATACTTTTAGCCTCTCCCCGGCCCTCTCCGAAGGAGAGGGAGCTAAAATCTTCACCCTTGTTGCGTAGCAGAGAGGGTCGACCAGCGAGCGTAGTCGGGTGAGTAAACCAACCGAAGGCAATAAAAATCTAAAATCGTAAATCTGATATCTAAAATCCAAAAATGGATATACTAAAGTTTATAACCGCAGGCAGCGTAGACGATGGCAAAAGCACATTGATCGGTCGCCTGTTGTACGATAGCGAGGCTATCCTTGCTGATCAGCTTGAGGCACTGCATGCATCAAACCGTAAAAACGACGACGGCTCCATCGACCTCGCCATATTAACAGACGGCCTTAAAGCCGAGCGCGAGCAGGGCATTACCATTGATGTGGCCTACAAATATTTTGAGACTGATAAGCGTAAATTTATTATTGCCGATGCGCCCGGCCATATCCAGTACACCCGTAACATGGTTACCGGTGCAAGCAACGCTGCTTTGGCTATTATTTTGATAGACGCCCGTAAAGGCGTTATCGAGCAAACCACCCGTCACTCCTTTTTAGTGTCGCTGTTGCAGATCCCTAAAGTGGTGGTTGCCGTTAACAAGATGGATATGGTTGATTACAGCGAAGAAGTGTTCAATAACATTGTAGCCGATTATAAAAAACTGGCCATCAAGGTTGGTTTGGATAACGTTACCTATATCCCGGTGAGCGCGCTTAAGGGCGATAATATCGTTTACCAATCATCAAACATCAGCTGGTACACCGGCGATAGCTTGCTGCAGCATTTAGAGAATGTGGAACTGACCATCGATGATGCCTCTGACCATGTACGTTTACCTGTACAATGGGTTATTCGCCCGCAAACCGATGCCTTGCACGATTACCGTGGTTACGCAGGCCGTGTCTCAAGCGGCTCGTTTAAGGTAAACGATAAGGTTACCGTTCTGCCATCAGGGTTTAGTTCAAGCATCTCAAAAATTGAACTGTACGACAAGCAGCCGGATGAAGCTTTGGCAGGGATGTCGGTAACGGTGCATTTGGCTGATAATATCGATATCAGTCGTGGCGATATAATCGTGAACAGCGTCGGCCAACCGCAGCTATCCAACGTGATCGAGGCCGACCTTTGCTGGATGGATACCCGCCCGTTAGATACCACCATGACCTACCTGGTGCAGCATAATACCAAAACCATCCGTTGCAAAATTCAGGAGATCATTTACAAGGTGAACATCAACACGCTGGAGAAAGATTTTGACGAAGATTTTAAACTGAATGACATTGGCCGCATCGTGATAAAAACAGCCGAGCCGCTGGCGTTTGACCCATACCAGGTGAACAAAGCAAACGGCGGGGCCATCATCATAGATAGCCGTACAAACGTAACTGTAGGCGCGCTCATGCTGCGCCAATCGGTAGCTTAAACAGAATAATTTCCAATTATTATATAAACCAGTTAAGTGAAGTAAGATCAACCCTGCGCGAGGTGCAACTCGTGCGGGGTTCTTGCATTTTAATCAAATTGCTGCATTAAAATACAAATGTCATTTCGAGGGAAGCGCAGCGACGAGAAATCTTGTTAGATAAAAAGGCGAACATGCAGGTCTTAAACAAAACATATCTAACAAGTTTTCTCGTCGCGTCCACGCGCAACCCCTCCCACCGCTCGCTCGAAATGACATGGTAGAGGTTGGATAGTTTAAAAAAAACAAAAACAAAAAAGCGGGCAGCTCGCCCGCCCGCTTTTAGAAAAACTAAATTATACCTAAAAAACAAATAGGATCTTTGTAATAGCTTATAGTTAATGGTTGATAGTTCATCGATAATGTTCACTATAAACTATCAACCATAAACAATCTGCTATTTGCTTAGCAAGCCATCCAGCGTAACCGATGCGTAGTAAATACCACCAATGGTTGGGCCGCCTGCATATTGTATGTACCTTTTATTGAAAATATCAGTCGCGCCTATTTTAAACGTGGCGTAATAAACCGGCACACGGAAGGTTACCTGCGCATCCACCGTATGGATAGCCGCTACGTTGCCGGTTACAAGCGGGCTCTCCCACAAGAATTTTTGCTGCCATTTGTAAACCACGTTAAAGCCCACATTTTTCACTACCTCGCGGTTACCGAACGAGAAGTTACCGCTCCACTCCGGGGTGTTAAAACCCGTTACGAAGATGTCCGAGGTTTGCTGTGCCTTCAGTTTGTTAAAGCTTACATTGCCCGATACCGTGTACCTGCGGTAGAAATTATAGCTTAACCCTGCCGATGAGCCGTAGTTGTTATACACGTTTTTAGCATTGGTGTACACCCGGTAACGGCTCTGGCCCGCGCTTGCCGCGTTGTTGGTGGTTGCGGTTGTAGGGTCGCGGTTAATATCCAGCATACTTAATACGGATGCATCTGAGCCAACAGTAGCACCGTTCGGCACAAACACTTGCACCTGTCCTAAAAAGCCGTTGTAGCGGTTGGCATAAGCATCTATATCAAGAAAAACCTTGTTATCAAAAAAGATCCCTTTGTAACCAACCTCAAACGAGGTGATCTGCTCCGGGCGTGCTTTTGGCAGGTCGGCTACTTTTAGCAAGTCGCGGTTTGCTAAAGCGGTTGCATCATCGCCGGTTGTAGATTGTGCCTTTACCGCGGCGTTAAATGCCGTTACCGATTGCTGGGTGTAGCTGTTGTTCAAATAACCCAGGCCATCGTTTATAAATTCTAAACTCCCCACACGTTTAACACGGCCATTGTTTACGTATGATAAAGCCTCGAACAGCGACGGGAAACGATACCCATTCTGGAATGTGAACCTAAAGTTATGATTTGGGTTTGGCGAGTAAACTGCTGCCAAACGCGGTGTAAATTTAGGGGCAAAATACGGGTTACGGTCCCAACGTACAGAGCCGAACAGTTTCAACTTTTCATCAAAAAAGGTTTTGGTAACCTGTGCGAACGCACCATACTTTTTGTAGGTAACATTATCGCCAAAGCTGCCATCGGCAAGCGGTGTGTTGCGGTCGGCAATGGAACGGGTAAAGTCTACAAAATTATTACCATCCGGCGTTATCTGGTAAACGCGGAAATCGGCACCAACCAGCAGATCGATAAATTTAACGTGTTTGGTAAGGTCCCACTGGGCTTCGGCATTGTACATTTTACTTTTTTGCACCAGGGCGGCCCCACCCGTAACAGGTGCATTGGGGATCAGGCTCGATTTAATATCCCAGTTATTGATGCCAATAATAGTTTGGCGCAGATCGTTAAAGGCTTGCGTACCGGGTTCTACCCTGCCAGCATCCGCAGCAGCACGTGCCGCATCATTAGCAGCTGCGAGGTTTGCAGACGTAAGGGCACCCCCATGCGTGTTGGCATAAGCCGTTAAAGCGTTTTTGTAGGATGTGCCCCATGCCGAGTTGCTGGCGTGGTTTAGGTCAAGGTTATCGGCCAGGGGTTTTACGTTGAACGATTTGCCTGTGTTTTCAATAGACTCGTAAGCGCGTACCAGGAAATCGCTGCCTTTTAATTCTATTTTATGGTTTTGTACAGATGCACCATTCAGTGATATTTTGTTACCGCGTTGAAAAACACCATCCATGTTGCCATAGCGGTAAGTATATGATAATTGAGTGTTTGGGGTTATTTTATAAGCCAGCGTACCATCCAGTTTTAGGTTGGTAACTTTAGGGTCTACCAGGTCAACTTCGTTGTAACCGGTACGTGCAACGGTCAAATTAGGCCTTGCCACACCATCAACAACAATACCTTTTATAGCTACCGTGTTGCTGCCGGCCAGCGCGTCATCGCCATACTTGTTCCAGCCATCGTAAGCAGCGTTGCTTGTGCCGGTAAGTTCTGGGTATGCCGGGTTGGCTGTCTTCAGGTTGCCGGGGTTTTGATCAAGTCGGGTGTTTGATTGCCAATCTTTACCTGTTAAATAACTGGCGTTCAATTTAAAAGCGAATTTATCATTCCATGCTTTCGCGAAGCGGATAGCGGTTTCGTTTATAGCGCTTGGGCTCACACCTATCCCATCCACGTGGTTAATGCCAGTGCGGTGGTAAAAGCTAAGTCCCTGCGATTTAAAGGGGTCTTTTGTGAACAGGTTAGATAAACCGTTAATGGCATTGGTACCATATAAAGCAGCCGCTGCGCCGGGGGTGATCTCTATACTGGCAATATCAAGTTCGGTGGGGCCAATGGCGTTACCAAGCGGCACACCAAGGGTTGCCGACTGCATATCCACGCCATCTGCCAGTTGCATAAACCTGAAATTATTGGGGCTGTTAAAACCACGGGTATTAGGTACTTTGAGGGTGATGCTGGTGGTGGTCATCTGCACACCTTTTACGTTTTCCAGCGCGTCGTAAAAACTTGGGCCGGGCGATTGTTTTAACGCCGTAATACTCAATTTTTCGATAGCTACCGGCGAACGCAGCAGCTTTTCTTCCCTGCGGGATGCGGTAACTACCACCTCGTTTATTAATAAGGCTTGTGTTGATAACTGGATATTTACCGCGCTGTTGGCATTGCGGATAGTAAACTCCTGTGTTTGGAAACCAACGGCGCTAAACACAAGCGTAAAAGGCAACTTGGCATTTGTTTGCAGGGTGAATTTCCCTGTAGTATCTGTAGCGGTACGGTTATCGGTACCTTTTATGGATACGGTTGTACCTATTAGTGGCTGGCCGTGGTCGTCGTTCACTTTACCGCTAAGGGCGTAATTCCCGTTAAGTTGGGCAGATGCCACAGCGGGGACAAGGGCTAAAAAGAGCGCAGTAAGTTGAAAGAAATTTCTAAAAGATTTCATGAAGTAAGGTTGAAAGAAAATTGTAAATGAGTTTATTATGTGTTATTATCCGGGTGGAATTAACAACAACAGCATGCAGTTAGGCGCTGCATTCGTAACACTGAACTTGAAAGAAAGGCAATTAAATAATACATTGTCTATAGAATAAGTAGTCAAAAGTATCAAATCTTTTATGCTCTCCAAAAAAAATTACAATATTTTGAAAATAATATTTACCTCAAAGCTTAAAAAGCCGCCATTTACACAGGAAAAGCGTATTATTGTCGACTAATTTATATACTTTAATGTCGTTCAATTACCGCCGCGTCATCGTTAAAATAGGATCGAATGTTATTACACGTACCGATGGACTGCCCGATGTGGAGCGCATTTCGCATTTGGTTGACCAGATAGCGGCCATTAAAAAACAAGGCATCGAGGTGATATTAGTATCCTCAGGCGCGGTGGCATCCGGCAGGAGTTTGATCTCGGTTTCCGAAAAGTCGGATGCCGTTGCTATTCGACAGCTGCTGGCATCTATCGGGCAGGTAAAGCTCATCAATACGTATTCGCAATTGTTCGAAAAATTTAAGATCCTGTGTTCGCAGGTATTGGTAACCAAAGAGGATTTCCGCGACCGGTTGCATTACCTTAATATGCGCAACTGCCTGGAGATACTGCTGCAACACCAAGTTATCCCCGTGATAAACGAGAATGATGTGGTATCGGTAACCGAACTCATGTTTACTGATAATGATGAACTGGCGGGGTTGATAGCCGCCATGCTGAACGCGCAGGCTTTAATTGTACTAAGCAACGTTGATGGCATTTATACCGGCGACCCAAAATTGGAAACTTCATCCGTTATAGAAGTGGTTGGTGACCAAGGCTTAGATTTTGCCTCGTTTGTAAGTTCGGGCTGTTCCCAGTTTGGCCGTGGAGGGATGATCACCAAATCTACCATCGCGCAAAAAACTGCTAAACTGGGCATCGCGGTGCACATTGCCAACGGCACCAAAGAAAACGTATTGACGGATGTGCTGGCAAACAAAACGGTACACACCCGCTTTACCCCTACCAAAAAAGCATCGGGCAAAAAGAAATGGATAGCCCATTCAGAAACCGCGGCTACAGGGGTAGTGCAGGTTAACGAGGGCGCTAAAACAGTGCTAATATCCAGCAAAGCATCCAGTTTGCTGCCGGTGGGCATCATCAATATCGTGTCCGATTTTAAAAAGGGCGAGATCATTAAGATCATCGACGAACAAAATAAAACCATAGGCCTTGGCCTGGCCGAATATGGTTCAGAAAAAGCGCGGGAACTAACAGGACAAAAGAACCAGAAAGCTCTGGTACATTACGATTACCTTTATTTACAGGGATAACATGAGCTATAAACACTTCTTCGAGAACGCACTGATAGCCGGGCGGAACGCGGCCCTATCTCCCATTACCATAAATAAGGTATTGCTTGATGTTGCACAGGCGGCCATTAATCAAACGGATTACCTGCTACAGGAAAACCAAAAAGACCTCGACCGCATGGACCCCGCCGACCCAAAATACGACCGCCTCACCCTCACGGCCGAAAGGATAAAAGCCATTGCAGGTGATATGGAGAATGTGGCGGGATTGGAAAGCCCGCTGGGCAAGGTATTATCTGATAACACCCTGCCTAATGGTTTACAGATCAAAAAAGTGCGTGTACCGCTTGGCGTAGTAGGTGTAATTTACGAGGCGCGGCCAAATGTTACATTTGACGTATTCGCGCTGTGTTTTAAAACAGGCAATATCAGTATATTAAAAGGTGGCAGCGATGCGGATAACTCTAACCGTGCCATTATGAAAGTGATCCACGGTGTTTTATCGGTACAGGGTATCGATGCAAATTTCGCTACCCTGTTGCCAGTAGAACGCGAAGCTACCGAAGCCTTGCTTAATGCGGTCGGCTATGTAGATGTGCTGATCCCCCGGGGCAGCCAGTCGCTTATCAATTATGTACGCGAAAGCAGCAAAGTGCCTGTGATAGAAACCGGAGCGGGCATCGTACATACCTACTTCGATGAAACCGGCGACCTCGCGAAAGCCATCGCCATTATCGATAACGCCAAAACCCGCCGGGTAAGTGTCTGCAACGCGCTGGATTGCCTCATCATCAACAGCAAACGCCTCGGCGACCTTGTGCATATCACCGAACCGCTTGCTGCCAAGCAGGTGCAGCTATTTGCCGATAAAAAATCATTTGAAGTACTGGACGGGCATTACCCCGCCGAATTTTTAGCAGAAGCCAAACCTGAGCATTTCGGTACCGAGTTTTTGTCGATGAAGATGTCGATAAAAACGGTTGATACCTTGGAGCAGGCACTACAGCACATCGCCGTTAACAGTTCCAAACACAGCGAGGCCATTATATCGGAAGATGAATTGAACATAGAAACCTTCCTAAACCGTGTGGATGCCGCCGCGGTTTATGTTAACGCCTCCACCGGCTTTACAGATGGTGCCCAGTTTGGACTCGGTGCCGAAATTGGCATCAGCACCCAAAAGCTCCACGCCCGCGGCCCAATGGGCTTAGAAGAATTGACAAGTTATAAATGGATAGTAAAAGGAAATGGGCAGGTAAGGCAATAGTTATATTTAAAATCTCATCACAATGGGTTACTTTTAGTCCTGCCATGTAATTAAGGTAACTAAACCAAAACCATTGAAAAAATTCTTTAAGATCGCACTGCGTGTAGTTTTAGGCTTCATAGCTTTTATTGCATTGTATCTGTTGGCTGCATTTGGCCTATCTAAAATACCTGTGCCCGCCGAGCCGGCTACCGCGCAAACCATTGATATTTATATCCTTACCAACGGCGTGCACACCGATGTGGTTGTCCCGGTAAAAAATGAGCAGATGGATTGGAGCAAAGAGGTGAAATTTGATAACACCCTTAAACCGGATAGTACTGCCACATTGATAGGTTTTGGTTGGGGCGACAAGGGCTTTTATCTCAACACCCCTACCTGGGCCGAGTTGAAATTTAGCACGGCGTTTAAAGCCGCTTTCGCGCTGAGTACCTCCGCTGTCCACGCAACTTTTCATAAGCAGCTTACCGAAAGCTCATCATGCAAAAAGATATCGATAAGTAGTGAACAGTACGGGCGGCTTGTGGACTATATAAGGTCCAGTTTTTCAACCGATGCCGATGGTCATGCCGTCGTTATCAAAACAAACGCTAATTACGGTGATACCGATGCCTTTTATGAAGCTAACCGCAGGTATAACCTTTTTTACACATGCAACACCTGGGCCAACAACGCCCTAAAAGCATGCGGGCAGCGCGCCTGTTTGTGGACGCCGATGGACAAACCAATATTTGCGAAGTACTAAAGTTGGGAAAGATAATATCGAACACTGAATTTCGAATAATGGATATCGAAGTGCCTGGTATTTCCATACTTCATTATTCGACATCCAACATTCATCATTCGATATCCTTCGCTCAACTCATTTTACCCTCCCCTGACCCAAGCCTTAACACAATAAAGGGTAAAACATTATCTTTGCAGCCAATATGAGTAAGCACGGTAGGATCTTGGTGGCAATGAGTGGCGGAGTTGATAGTTCTGTAGCAGCAGTAATGCTGCATGAACAGGGCTACGAGGTCATTGGCCTTACCATGAAAACCTGGGATTACGCCGCAAGTGGCGGCAGCTCTAAAGAAACCGGCTGCTGTAGCTTAGATAGTATCAATGATGCCCGCGCCTTGGCTGTTGGTTATGGTTTCCCGCATTATATATTGGATATCCGCAACGAGTTTGGCGATTTTGTGATCGATAACTTTGTTGACGAATACCTTGCCGGCCGCACACCTAACCCCTGCGTGCTTTGCAATACCCACATTAAATGGGAAGCCCTTTTAAAACGCGCCGATAAACTGGATTGCGAATTTATCGCGACCGGCCACTACGCCAATATCCGCGAGCAGGATAACGGCCGCTACGTAATATCAAAAGGTAAAGACGAAAATAAAGACCAATCATACGTGCTTTGGGGCGTATCGCAGCAAAACCTTGCGCGTACCAAATTCCCGCTGGGCAGTTTCTCTAAACCCGAGATCCGCCAGATGGCTGTTGATATGGGTCAACTGGAACTGGCAGGCAAAAGCGAAAGCTACGAGATCTGTTTTGTGCCTGATAACGACTACAGGGCGTTCCTGCGCCACAAAGTAGAAGACCTTGACGAACGTGTTGGCCCGGGTAATTTCGTGTTGACCAACGGTACCGTTGTAGGCAAGCATCTCGGCTATCCTTATTATACTATTGGCCAGCGCAAAGGCTTGGGCATTGCTTTAGGCATGCCGATGTTCGTGACCAAAATTCAGCCCGAAACCAACACCGTTGTATTGGGTACGATAGAAGAACTGGAAAAGAAAGAGGCTTGGGTACGCAACCTTAACCTGGTTAAATACGAAAGCATTAAAGAACCTTTAGATGCCGTTACCAAGATACGTTATAAGGATGCAGGCACCGAAAGCAAGATCGTGCAAATTGGCGACCACATGAAGGTATCGTTCGACCACATGGTATCGGGTATTGCTCCCGGCCAATCAGCCGTGTTCTATGAAGGCAACGACCTTTTGGGCGGCGGCTTTTTGATATAAATTTGTTGTAGAGAGTGCTTTTCTGCGCGCGTCATTGCGAGGCACGAAGCAATCTTGTTGAGCAAATCCATGTTGCAAGGTGTGTAATTCATCCTGAAGAGATTGCTTCGTACCTCGCAATGGCGGGTTAGTGTAGTACGGTAATCCCACCCGACAAAACTTTTTTATTACTACACGTTTTATTATAATAACAAGCTAATTTACCACCCAACAAAAAAACAAAATTGCGTTTCTAATGCATTTTATGTTTTCTTTGCAAAAAAACACCCGCTTAAATGGCTAAAAATTTACTCATAGTTGAATCACCGGCGAAAGCTAAAACCATTGAAGGATACCTGGGCAAGGACTTTACCGTAAAATCGAGTTACGGCCATATCCGCGATCTGGTGAAGTCTGAAGATGCCATCGATATCAACAATAACTTCAGTCAGCGATACGAAGTACCTGCCGATAAGAAGCAGATAGTGAGCGAATTAAAGAAATTAGCTAAAGAGGCAGACATTGTATGGCTCGCATCCGATGAGGACCGCGAGGGAGAAGCCATATCATGGCACTTGTTTGAAACTTTAGGATTAAAAGAGCCCGATACCCGCCGAATTGTTTTTCACGAGATTACAAAACCGGCGATAATGAAGGCGATTGAAAATCCCCGTAAAATAGATTATAACCTGGTAAATGCACAACAGGCCCGCCGAGTTTTAGACCGTTTGGTGGGTTTTGAGCTTTCGCCGGTGTTATGGAAAAAGGTTAAACCATCGCTTTCTGCAGGCCGCGTACAATCAGTAGCCGTTAGGTTAATTGTTGATCGCGAACGCGAGGTGAACAAATTTACTGCCGAAGCCGCTTTTAAAATAGTAGCGCTGTTTGGCACGGGCCGCAATGCCTTTAAAGCCGAACTGCCAGAGCGTTTTACCAAACAGGAAGATGCCGAGAAGTTTTTGCAGGATTGTATCCAGGCCATCTTCGAGATAAAATCATTAGAGACGAGGCCAACTAAACGTTCGCCCGCCGCGCCGTTTACTACATCTACCCTGCAACAGGAAGCCAGCCGCAAACTGGGTTACTCGGTAGCGCGTACCATGCAGGTTGCACAAAGGCTGTACGAATCCGGTTATATCACCTATATGCGTACCGACTCGGTGAACCTAAGTGATACCGCGTTGAACGCCGCCCAAGCAGAAATAACATCTGCTTATGGCGATAAATACCATCAGCACAGGAAATATAAAACTAAGAACGCCAGCGCGCAGGAAGCCCACGAAGCCATTCGCCCTACGTATTTTAATAACCATACTATTGATGGCGAAAGTAACGAGAAGCGCCTTTATGAACTGATCTGGAAACGTGCTATAGCATCGCAAATGAGCGAAGCACAGTTTGAGAAAACCGTTGCAAAGATCAGTATATCAACCCGTAATGAAGATTTGGTTGCCAATGGCGAGGTCATGAAGTTTGATGGTTTCCTGAAAGTTTACCTGGAAAGTAACGATGAGGACGAAGACAACCAAACCGCTGATGGCGAGAACGCTATACTGCCACCATTAACCAAAGGCCAAAAATTAGACTTACAGGAACTATCGGCTACCGAAAGATATTCGCGCTCGCCTGCCCGCTACACCGAGGCAAGTTTGGTGAAGAAATTAGAAGAACTGGGTATAGGACGCCCATCTACCTACGCCCCCACCATATCTACCATTCAAAACCGCGGTTACGTGGTTAAAGAGGAACGTGAAGGCCGCCAGAGAAATTTCCGTGTGTTAACGCTTAAGGGCGGTAACATCATTAAAGAAACTAAAACTGAGAACACCGGGGCTGAACGAAACAAACTTTTCCCTACGGATATTGGCGCAGTGGTGAATGACTTTTTGGTACAGCACTTTAAAGGCATTGTCGATTTTAACTTTACCGCAGGTGTAGAGAAACAATTTGACGAAATAGCACAGGGCTTGCAGGACTGGACAAAAATGATCCGCACGTTCTACGACCCGTTCCACAAAGATGTTCAAAACACGATTGAAACGGCAGATAAAGCAACCGGCGAACGCGAATTAGGCGTACACCCGGAGAGCGGCAAAAAAATGTCGGTACGGATAGGCCGTTACGGCCCGTTTGTGCAGGTTGGCGATAACCCAAGCGACGAAAGTGAAGAGAAACCTTTGTATGCAAGCTTGCGCACAGGTCAAAGTATAGAAACTATCAGCCTGGAAGAAGCACTGGAGCTTTTCAAACTACCAAAGATATTAGGTGAATATGAAGGCAAAGTGATGAAGGCAGCCATAGGCCGTTTTGGCCCGTACATTAGCCACAACAGTGCGTTTGTATCGGTACCTAAAGAGATAGATCCGCTTGATATCACGCAGGAACAAGCTATTGAACTGATAGAAGCCAAACGTAAAAAGGATGCGGAGAGGTTGATCAAAGCATTCCCCGAAGATGAAACCGTAAAAGTTTTAAACGGGCGCTGGGGACCATATATCGAATTTGGGAAGTTGAACGTTAAGATCCCTAAAGACATTACCGACCCAACAACACTTACTTACGAGCAATGCAAGGCTTTAGCCGATGCCATGCCCAAGGATGCTAAAAAGGGGCGTTTTGGTAAAGCTGCACCGGCGGCTAAGCCCGCAGTGAAAAAAGCGCCTGCCAAGAAAAAAGCGCCTGCCAAGAAAAAGGCGGCGGCTAAGAAAAAATAAGTTATTGGTTTAAACGTTTAATGTTGGAAAGTTGTAAGGTTAAGATAAAGCAAAGCAACATTTAACTTTGTAACGTTCTAACCTACAACAACCAACACAAAATGATTAAAGATCTTCCTCCTAACGTGGTAAAAGATATAGCGGTTGCAGTTGCCTTAGAGGGCGAAAATCCTGAAAGTAAGATCTGGTACGTTTACCTCATCAACCTTAAAAATATACCCTTAGAAAATGTCCTGGTAACCTCAAAAGGGTATGGCGAAAAAGACGGCGAACTGGTTAAAACTTCTGTACTTCGCCACTCCTTCCCGGTTGTAGATGCCAATTCTTTTAAACTGATCGAGCCTATTGATGAGCAGACCTTTGGGCTGAACAACGAATATTGGTTAAGCTTCTACATCGGCCGCGAGATCTTCGACAAAAAGTTCATATTCCTGCCGGAAAGTATTGTAGATGATAACTTTATAAAATTACCCGTGGTGAATAAACCCGGCGTTATGATCCGTTAATTAACCAAATCATGTAGTTGGTGCATGGATGACTTCAAGTCCGTGTAAAGCTTTTTATATATCGGGAAGATCTTGCTGTAAACGGCCTGCGCCTCTTGATTTGGAGTTACCACCACCCTATCTTTTGCTTCTTTATCCGCGATGCTTTTATAATCAATGCCCAATGCTTCCATCGCCAGATAAATTGCGCCGATGGCCGATGAATCGCCGGATTGCAGCATCACCAGTTTTTTGCCGATGATATCGGCGAGCAATTGAACCCACGTGGCCGATGATATAAAGCCACCACTTATTACAATTTCATTTATGGGCTGTTCTGTACTTTCCACTGCCTTAAGCACATCATTAAGCGCGAAGCAAATGCCTTCTAAAGCCGCCCTTAAAAAGTGTTGTTGCTGATGTTTAAAGTTGATATTAATAAAAGCGCCCGAAGCCTTCGCATCCCAAATTGGCGCGCGCTCTGCATATAAATAAGGTAAAAACACCAATCCATCGCTGCCTGGTTTAACGTTATCGATGGCTTTGAACAGGTATTTATAGTTCTCATCAGATACATGCTCCAGTTTCAGGAAATCTTTCAGCAGCCAATCTACCGCCGCGCCGCCGTTGTTAACCGCGCCGCCGCAAATAAATGTATCAGCGTTTAACAAGTAGTTAAAGGTCATGGCCCCATAATTATAAACCGGGGTTTTACTGCCTACCCGCACCGCGCCACTGGTACCAATGGTTAAAGCACCTATCCCGGGTGTAACGGCATTGCCTCCAAGGTTGGCACAACAGCCATCGCTGGCTCCAATCACAAAGGCGGTTTGGGTGTCGATACCCGTCAAAATATGTGCTGATGATATATACCTTATATTACCCGTATTTACGGGCGTTGATAATTTAGCATCGCTAATTCCGGCAAGATTCAGGGCTTTATCGTACCATTTCAATTTCAGCACATCAAACATCCCCATGGCTGATGCCATAGAATAATCCACCTCAAACACACCGAAAAGCTTAAACCAAACGTATTCTTTGATGGAAATGAATTTATAGGCTTTATTAAACCGCTCTGTCTCATTTTGGCGCAGCCACATAATTTTGCACAGGGGCGACATGGCATAGATGGCTGTGCCCGTGTGCTTATATAACTTTTCGCCATCCACGCTATCCCTTAACTGCTGCGCTATCTCTCCGCTCCGCGCATCAGACCAAAGCATAGCATCTGCCAGTGCATTGCCATGCTCATCTACCGGCATAATGCTGTGCATTGCGGCGCTAAAACTAATGGCAGCGGGTGGCGCGTTTAAATTCGTTGTTATTTTACTGATGCAGTTTACAAACGCCCGCCAGATAAGGTGGGGGTTTTGCTCGCTGTAGCCGGCTTTTGGGTTACTTGTAGGGTAAAAACTTTGAGCTGTTTCAAGGGTGCTGCCGGCTGAATCAATAGCTACAGCTTTGGTGCTGCCTGTGCCTAAATCGATACCAACAAAATATTTTTGTATAATCATGTAACCTATTTAATCCGGTTGCGTAAACTTAGTAGAAGATAATGGAAACTAATCCACAATGGCAGTATTTGTCAACAATAACATCCCGAAATGCGCAATTTAATTCACTCTCGTTTTTTTTACCTTACTTTTAAATATAAATCTAAATCAATAAAAACAGCGTAATTGGCTAATAAATAGATATTTTATATTTATAATCCCAAAAATAGGTCAACTGGCATAATATTGTCCCATGGACCAGATATAAAAATATCATATTTATAACCGAAACCACAATTAATCGGCATGAAAAAAACTTTACTGATTGTTGATGACGATTTGAGTATCTTAAAATTGCTTAACTTTATCCTATCTAAAGATTACGAAATTGTTGTCAAAAACAACGGCATCGAAGCTTTTAGTTGGTTAGAAGACGGCAACATGCCCAAACTCATAATTTCTGATTTACAAATGCCATATTTTGATGGACAATCCTTCCTGAAAAATGTTAAAATAAGTGGCTTTTATCGCCATATACCTGTTATTATGCTTTCGGCAGCTCATGACCTTGACGCGCAAGTTGCCAAGATGCCCTTTAAGGTGGATGCCTATATGCACAAGCCCTTTAACCCTAACAGCCTAAAAACCGCCATTATTCAGGCCTTAAAAGTTTATGATGAACAAGACAGCAACTGATTGGAACGAAAACTCTCATTCCCAGATCAGGATTGCATATGCAGGCTTGGAATTGAAGGACTTGATCGCAAAGGACCTGGCAAACTTTGAGATAGATTTTAACGATACCCTGCAAGATCTTGAGAATTATATGGGCGATCAATCCATCTTAACTATTCCTGATATTATTTTGGTGGAGGTTGATATGGACGAGCAATGCTTTGAACTGGTTAACCGCCTTCGCCAAAACTTTTTGATGAACGGGTTGATCATCGTATTACTATCTACCCGTAAGGATAAAAAACTGGTACAAAAAGCCATGCAGATGAAACTGCATGATTTTTACACCTACCCTTTCGCTACATCAGACCTTCGTGAGCGCCTAAACTTCCTGGTGAAATTTAAATTGATTAAACCCCGTTTGCAGGAGTTATCGATAAAAGTTGATACCACTTATAAAATGCCTTTCGGTAAGCGTTTTCTTGATCTTGCTATAGCGGGCGGCATGTTTGTTTGCCTAATGCCGGTTATGGCGGCAGTTGCCATAGCCGTTAAGTTAGATTCTAAAGGGCCGGTATTTTACACGAGCAAACGTGTAGGTACAGGTTACAAGATCTTCGATTTTTACAAATTTCGGAGTATGCGTACCGATGCCGACCAACTTTTAGCGCAAATGGCTGTTACAAATAACCAGTACGCCGCCGAAGAAGAAGGCGCGTCAAAATCGGCCTTTGTTAAAATTAAGGACGACCCACGTGTTACCAAGCTTGGCAACTTTTTACGTAAAAGCAGCCTGGACGAGTTACCGCAATTGTTTAATATCATCAGAGGTGATATGTCTGTAGTGGGTAACAGGCCTTTACCGGTTTACGAAGCTGAGATGCTAACCTCTAACGAATGGTCGATGCGGTTTTTAGGCCCCGCAGGTTTAACTGGGTTATGGCAGATAAGTAAACGCGGAAAAGAAGATATGAGCGAGCGCGAACGTAAAAAACTTGATAATTTTTACGCTCAAAAATACTCTTTATGGCTGGATTTGAAAATCATTGTTGGTACGGTACCTGCCTTGTTCCAAAAAGAGAAAGTTTAAAAAACATCAATACAACTTTGAAAAAACTAAACATATTAATCCTCTTTATACTAAGTACAGTAGCCCTGCACGCGCAGGAAAGCTTTGTTAACGAGGTGAACTACCCCTATCTCGATAAACTTATCGCTACAGCTAAAAAGAATTATCCCGAAGTAAAAATACGCCAGGCACAAATAGAAGCGGCAAAAGCTACACTTACCCAATCAAAGGTGTTGTGGCTGGATGCGATAACAGCCTCGTACATCTACAGCCCAAAAAACTCTCTTAACCTTGCCAACCCTACATTTTTTAACGGTTATCAGATAGGTTTATCGGTAAACGTCGGCCAATTGTTATCAAAGCCGTTTGCAACACGCGTGGCGAGAGAGAATGTAAACATAGCCCAGTTTCAGCAGCAAACCTATAACTTAACTCTTGAAGCAACAGTAAAAAGACTTTACTTTCAATATCTTGAAGCACAGGCCGATCTGCGGAACCGTGCAAGGGCTGTTACCGATGGCGAGATTGCTGTAAAACAATTAAAATACACGTTTCAGAAAGGGGAGACCACTTTTCATGATTATAACGAGTCTTTGGTAGGTTTATACAATCAAAATTCATTTAAAGTACAGGGCGAACTTGCCATGTTAACGGCAAAAGCAAATCTCGAAGAATTTTTGGGTGTTAAATTAGAAGAGGTTAAATAGCCATGGAGTTAGGAAATTTTTTAAAACTTTTATGGAAGCATAAGAACCTGCTGATCATTATTCCGCTGGTTACAATCATCGTTTCTTATTTCCTGGTAAAAAACCTGGCAGATAAATATGTATCAACGGCGCAAATAGCCACGGGCATAGTAGATCAATCGCGCCACTTACTTGACGCCGATCCATCAGGCGCCACCAAAGAACAATCAATAGCGCACGAGTTTAGTAACCTGATAGAGATAATGAAGCTTAAAACCCTCGTTAACCAGGTATCTTACAAACTTATCCTGCACGATCTTACTGATAGTGTTCCGTTTAAACCGCATAGCAAGCTTTTTAATACCATGAACCCGGCAGCTCGAGCGCACGCTGTCGAGCTTTTCACCAACAAGTTTAAAACCATGCAGCCCCTATCCTATTATAATAAGGATGAAGAGGGGTTGAATGAGCTTTTACGTAGCATGAAATATGACGAGCGATCTTTACACAAAGACCTGCTTATTGTTCGTTCCGAGGATAGCGACTTTATTTCGGTAAGTTATGAATCAAGTAACCCGCAATTATCTGCTTTTATTGTTAATATACTTTGTACCCAGTTTATTGATTATTACACACATACCGTTAGGCAAAACGAAACAGACGCGGTTAATTACTTAGCCAATTTATTAGAAGCTAAACGCGATACCCTTAATAAGAAAACCGCCGACCTGCAAGATTATAAGATCAAAAATGGCATCCTGAATTTGGAAGAACAGTCAAAATCCCTGTTTGACCAGATTATCGTTTATAACGACCGGAAACAACAAGCCGAAAAGGACGTAGCATCTTACAACGGTGCTATAAAAAAAATAAACAACAGGTTTGAGCCCGGCGAACGCCAGTACATCGAAGCCACAATAAGCAAGTACAACCAGGATGTGATCAACTCGCAAGATCAGCTTCATATCCTTACAGATAGATATGTGCGCAGTGGCTTTAATCCAAAACTTAAACCCGCTATAGATTCATTATCGAACAAGCTGTCATCGCAGATAAACCAAACATCAGATAAATACATTGTAAACCCCTTAACCGCCAAGGATGATTTGGTTAAACAAAAGCTTACGTTAGAGGTAACACGCGACCTTGCCAAGTACAGCATACAATCTATAAACAACGCGGTAAGCGATCTTAATGGCAAATTTAAACGCCTGGTACCGTTTGATGCTACTGTTAAAACCTACAACTTTGATATTGATATTGCCAGCAAGGAATATTTGGATGTGCTGAATAAGTATAACCAAACCAATCTGCAATCTACATTTTCTATCAGATTGCGTCTTGCAGAGTCGGCCACGCCTGATGCTGCCGAGCCATCTAAAAAGATGCTGCTTATTATACTGAGCGGTATAATCGCCTTCGCTTTTTGCGTAATTATCCTGTTCGGTATCTTCTTTATGGATGATACCATTAAAGAACCGGGCGACCTGGTTAAACGTACCAATTTACCGCTATTAGGTCACCTGAACACCGTAACGGGCTCGCTGGACCTCAAGAAACTTTGGGATGTGGAGCACCGCGATAAAATGCGACTGTTTAAGGAGCTTATTCGCTCTATCCGTTTTGAGGTTGACCAGGAATTGCGCGGCGAAAAGGTATTGGGTGTAACCAGCCTTGCCAATCACGAGGGTAAAACAGTTTTGGCTATCAGCCTGGCTTACTCTTACTCCATGATCAACAAAAAAGTGTTGTTGATAGACGGTAACTTTGATAACCCTACTATAAGCAACACGGTTAGCCCCCGGATCTACCTGGAGGACTATTTTAAAAACAACCCCGATAACTACGAAAGCTTTAGCAATACTACTAATGTAATGGGCAACCATGGCGGCGATGTTACCCTGCTTGAAATTAGCGACGAAAATTTTATTCGCAGCAAGTTTAACGAGCTTAAGATGAAATATGATATTATCATTATTGAAACACCGCCGGTATCGTCGCTCAATAAATCAAAAGAGTGGTTGTTATTCACCAACAAAGTTATTTCTGTTTACGAGGCTAATAAAGGTATTACTAATTGGCAAAAAGATGATGTAAATTACCTCCGTAATTTAAACGGTAAGTTTGCCGGCTGGGTACTTAACAAAACCGACCCTAAAAAGGACAGGTTTTAAATATAACCCGCATACGTGCCTCCTGTAAACCTTTAATTTTTTCATTATGAAGATAATACCTGCCGAAAAAAAGGGTGATGTTTTTGAAGACCTTACCCCTATGGAACAAAAAACCCGCAAGGCAGCCATTGCATTTGCTTTTATAGGTGTATTTGTTTGGGCTGCTAAAATTTTATTCTTCTAACCAAAAGCATCGAATGCTTCATGATCAGGCACAAAATAACTTTATTGTAAACTTTTCCCGTAAGCTAATGTCGGGGCGGGTATCTATGGTAAAACTTATTTTTATTTTGCTGCCTGTAGCTATTTTCATTGCGGTTGCCATCTCCATGTTTGGCATACTGGCAGCTGGTGCATTGTTGGCTTTATTTATTGGTATACCCGTTGTGTTGGGTATTGTGGCTTATCCTATTTTCGGCATAGCGGTATTGATGGTCGTCTCGTTTTTCCTAAATTACGTATCGGAATTTGTACCGCCGGATACCCCTACAGGGATCCTGCTCGATGCTATCACCTACCTGCTAATCTTCGGTTTCCTGCTTAAATTCAAGTACGATAAAGATTGGTCGTACTTTAAAAACCCTATCAGTTATCTGATACTGGCATGGCTTGCCTACAATTTTATTGAAGTTATAAACCCTGCGTCGCCATCCATACTGGCATGGGTTTATACCGTGCGTACCGTTGGCTTTATAATGCTGATGTATTTTATTTTTGTGTACCAGGTACGCACCATGTCGCAAATCAAATTTTTGGTCAAGCTTTGGTTGTTGCTGGCATTCTTGTCGGCCATCTCAGGTTTCCAGCAGGAAAACTTTGGCCTGTTCCCGTTCGAGAAAGCCTGGTATTATTCAGATCCCTTACGACTGAGTTTCCTGTACATCAACGGGCACCTGCGTAAGGTGGCCATTTTCCCGGATCCGGTTACGTTCTCCTATAACATGGTGGTAGCGGCGGTATTATGCATGTGCATCATGTTCACTAAAATTAAAATGTACAAAAAGGTGTTGCTTGGCTGTGCTATCCCATTCTTTTTCCTGGTGATGTTGTATTCGGGCACCAGGGGCGCGTATGTGTTGCCGCCGGCTGCTTTGGCTATGCTGGCCATTATTAACTTTAATAAAAAGATGTTGATGTTTGTTGTCAGCGCGGCAGTTGTGTTATTGGGGCTCATATTCATGCCGACATCCAACCAGTTTGTCAAACGCTTCCAAACGGCCTTTAAACCATCGGACGATGCCTCATTTAACGTGCGTGCCGAAAACCAAAAGCGTATTAAACCGTACATATTATCACACCCTATCGGGGGCGGTTTAGGGTCTGTTGGGATCTGGGGAAGGCGTTTTGCACCCAACTCTTTCCTGGCAAAATTCCCTCCGGATAGTGGTTACGTGCGTGTGGCAGTAGAGATGGGTTATGTAGGTTTGATACTGTTTTGTTTTTTGATGTTTACAATATTAAAAACGGGCATTAACAACTATTACCTCATCAAAAACCCCGAACTCAAGATCTATTGTTTAGCTATGATATTGATCATTTTTGTGTTTAACATTGGCAATTATCCGCAGCAGGCACTGGTTCAATATCCGTCGAATATTTTATTCTATTTTGCATGTGCGTTATTAAGCGTTACCTTACGTATAGACAGGCAGGAACGGAAAGAACAAGCTGATAAACAACACGCCCAATTAAGCGCCTGAAAAATATTATAATGTCGTTACTAACAGTAGTAAAATCTAACCCGCGTTTAAAAAGTTTGGTACATTGGATGATCGTACAATCCAGGCGTTCTGCGCCAAGGTTGTGGGTTAAATGGTTTGTTAACCCGTTTATCCACAAGCGAGGTAAACGGTCGATAGTTAGTTTTTATTCAAGGTTGGATATATTCCCTTTTAACAATTTCGAGCTTGGTGCGTACAGTGTTATAGAAGATTTTGCCGTGATAAATAACGGTGTTGGCGATATTATTATCGGCGAGCATACCGGTATCGGACTAAGTAATATTTTAATAGGCCCTGTAACATTGGGCAACTATGTTACCCTTGCGCAGCACATCGTATTATCGGGCCTTAACCATGGTTTTGAAGATATTACAGTATCTACCCGCCTGCAAAAAGTGGTTACCAAGCAGATCACTGTTTGCGATGATGTTTGGATAGGTGCCAACAGTGTAATAACAGCCGGTGTAACCATTGGCAAGCACACGGTAATAGGCGCGGGAAGCGTAGTTACCAAGGATATCCCCGAGTATTGTGTGGCTGTGGGCAACCCGGCAAAAGTTATAAAAAAATATAATTTTGAAACTGCTACCTGGGACAGGGTTTAGCCGTATAAAGGATTATGCCCAATTTAAATAAACTTGTAAATAAGCATACCATATCATTAGCCACAAGTGCGGCCATGCCGGTTATAGGTATGCTTGTGCTCTCGTTAATGGCGCATAATCTGCCCGCGGCCGATTTTGGCAACTACATATTCCTGCTCATCACTATTTTATTGGCCGATACCTTCAGGAACGGTTTTGTACAAACATCCCTTATTAAATTTTACGCGGGCACCAGTAAGAAAAAGGCTTTTGAGGTCGCCGGGTCGGCGTGGTATGTTGGTTTAATGCAGGCAGGTTTATTTGTTGCAATAGATGCCATAGTTTACCTTGTTTACCGCAGCAAAAGCGTTGATGCCGAAACTACCATTCAATGGTTCGGCATTATTTACATAACTACCCTGCCCTCTGCGGTAGCATCTTACATCTTACAGGCCGAAGAAAAATTTGGGCGGATGCTGATCCTGCAGGTAATTAACCAGGGGCTGTTTTTGGTTCTCATACTTACGCTAATATTCCTGCATAAGCTATCGTTCCAAACAGCAGTATACGCTTATTTTGCGGCTAGCGCGGTAACATCATTGTTTACCATTTTTAACGGTTGGTCAAAGATCCGGACACTAAAATACCGAAGCAAAGAAACAATGAGCAAGCTGGTACATTTTGGCAAGTTTAGTGTAGGTACGTCCATCAGTTCGTACCTGTTGCGCAGTTCAGATACCTTCATTATTAAAATAATGTTTAACCCGGCGTTACTGGCGGTTTATTACATCCCGCAACGTTTAATGGAGATCTTTGAGATCCCGATGCGTGCAGGAGTTGCCACTGCCATGCCCGAGTTATCGGCCGCCGTGCACAAAGGCAATGAGGCCGACGTGGCAAGCATTATGAAACGCTATGCCGGGATGCTTACCGTAGCCATTATCCCTATAGCTATAGTGGCATTTGCCATAGCAGGGCCCGTTATAACTATTCTTTTTGGCAAGCAATACGAGAATACCGAAGCGGTTAATATCTTCCGCCTGTTTATGTGTTATGTTATGCTAATGCCTATCGACAGGTTTTTTGGCATCACGCTGGATATTATCAACAAACCACATTTAAATATGCTAAAGGTTGTGCTAATGCTGGTAGTAAACGTAGTTGGCGATTTTGTAGGCATCTGGATTTTCCATAGCCTTTACGCGGTTGCCATAGCATCGCTCTTTACCTTTTTCTCAGGTGCGATATTTGGTTACTGGGCGCTAAAAAAACATCTACATTTTACCATCAGGGACATTTTCAGTTTGGGTTATACCGAGTTAAAAAGCATTGTAAACCATTTACTTGAAAAAAGCAAAACAGAAAAGGCAGAAGTTTAATTATTAAAAGCAACATGGGCATCATTGTATTTATTCTTTCGGTAATTTTCACCCTGGTATTTATTTACCTGGGCGTTTATAGCTTATACCTGTTTGTGTTTTCTGTTTTAGGAAAACTGATAAAACAGCGCACCCCCCCTGCCGCTACGTCGTTCAGCAAGTTTGTGATATATATTTGCGCTTATAAAGAGGATGCTATTATCTTGAGTTCGGCGGCGCAGGCCTTAACAATCGACTATCCAAAAGACAAATTCCACGTTTGTGTTATTGCTGATTCGATGCAGCCCGAAACTATTGAACAACTGAAAATTATGCCCTTACAAGTGGTTGAAGTTGTATTTGAGAGCAGCACCAAATCTAAAGCCCTGCACGCGGCCATAGCGGCCACGCATGAAGACTTTGACGCTGCCGTTGTATTCGATATTGATAACGTTGCCGCACCCGATTACCTGCACCAGATAAACAATTATCTGCACGATGGTAACCGAGTTATACAAGGCCATCGCATAGCAAAAAATACCGAAACCGAAATTGCTGTATTGGATGCAATCAGTGAAGAAGTGAACAACCACATTTTCCGCAAGGCACAGCAGGTGTTTAAACTTTCGGCCGCGATTATAGGATCCGGCATGGTGCTGGAGTATAGGTTATTTAAAGAAACCATGGCACAGATTGATGCCGTTGGTGGTTTTGATAAAGAGATGGGCCTGGTACTTACCCGCCAAAAGATCCACGTGGCGTACGCCGACAAAGCTTATGTGTACGACGAAAAGGTAAGCAACCCCGAAGTTTTTAAAAAACAACGCCGTCGCTGGCTCTCAGCCCAATTTAACCTGTTAAAAACATATGGTCTAACAGGTTTTACGGAACTATTCGCCCGTGGTAACTTTGATTACTTTAACGAGATCTACCAAACGGCTATCCTGCCCCGTATATTAATGTTAGGGCTAATGCCGTTCATGTTATTGGTGTCGTTGTTAGCGCCGGAGATTGGCCCAGGCTGGCAAATGTGGCTTACGGCAACGTCTTTGTGTTATATTGGTATATTAGTGGCAGTACCCGGCCAGTTCTTTAACAGTAAATTGCTTGGTGCCGTACTTAAATTACCAATGATATTTTTCGCGATGTTTGCCCTGCTGTTTAAATTAAAAGGCGCGAACAAGAAATTTATTCATACACCGCATAACCCGGGCGCAAATTAATTACGTATACAATTAGAAACGGGGAATTGCTACCCGCGACATTAAGTAGGGCAATCATTTATAAAACACCGCTCAGGGGTCTTAATAAAATATGG
Source organism: Mucilaginibacter sp. UYNi724 (assembly GCF_054057495.1). Classification (NCBI taxonomy): domain Bacteria; kingdom Pseudomonadati; phylum Bacteroidota; class Sphingobacteriia; order Sphingobacteriales; family Sphingobacteriaceae; genus Mucilaginibacter; species Mucilaginibacter sp. UYNi724. The sequence goes on from NZ_JBSRZI010000008.1 coordinate 92,597, forward strand.
AAGTAGTATTAAATAATACCACAGTAGATTATCCAAAAGAGAAGCCGCTTCACAGCCTTATCCAGGAGAGTGCCGTAAAGCACCCCGATAATGTTGCGCTTAAATTTCACGACACCTCGCTTACCTATACCCAGCTTAATAATACTGCCAATCAACTCGCCCGTGAACTTATCAAAAAAGGCGTTAAAACCGGTGACATCATCGGTATTGCCCTCGATCGTTCAACTGAACTTGTTATAGCACTTTTAGCTATACTAAAAAGCGGTGCTGCCTACGTACCGCTTGACCCCGAATACCCCAAGGACCGAATCGAGTTTATGCTTGATGATTCGGCTGCTACTATACTTATTACGTCTAATAAATATAAAGGCCACTTTGCATCAAATACCACCGAGGTTTTAATAGAGGAGGCTCTGGCCGCTTCAAAAGACCACCCTACTGAAAATCCGGAGGTAAACGTAACCGGCCAGCAGCTGGCTTATGTGCTTTACACATCGGGCTCTACAGGCAAACCAAAGGGTGTGCAAATAGCGCATCACAGTTTGGTAAACCTGATGTACAGCTTCCAAAAAACACCGGGCATCACTTCAAAAGATATTACGCTTGCCGTTGCAACCATTTCTTTTGACATTGCCGGTATAGATATTTACCTGCCTTTGTGCAGAGGCGCAAAGATCATTATGGCCGATTCTATCACGGCGAAGGACGGCCGCGCATTATTGGATATTGTCCGCAACGAGGAAGTAACCATCCTACAGGCTACTCCCTACACCTGGCGCATGATGCTGGAAGTAGGCTGGACAGAACCGTTACCATTGAAAGTGTTTTGTGGAGGCGAAGCACTGGCAAAAGACCTCACCGAAAAACTTATCCCGCTTTGTAAAGAGCTGTGGAACCTTTACGGCCCTACCGAAACTACTATTTATTCTATCATAAAACACGTTACCGACCCCAACGATATTACCATTGGCTGGCCGGTTGATAATACGCAGATCTACATCCTTGACGAGGAGAAGAACAACCTTACCAACGGCGAGATTGGCGAAATTTTTATAGGTGGTGTTGGCGTGGCATGGGGCTATTTAAACCGCCCAGAATTGACGGCCGAGCGTTTCATCGACAATCCCTTTACCCCCGGCGAAAAGATTTACCGCACCGGCGACCTTGCCAAACTAAAACCTGATGGCGACATTGTGTACCTTGGCCGCATAGATCACCAGGTAAAGGTGCGTGGTTACCGTATCGAGCTTGGCGAAATAGAACATAACCTGGGGAAACAGGAAGGCATCAAGCAAGCTGTTGTTATTGCCCGCGAAGATACTCCCGGCATCCCGCGTTTGGTGGCCTACGTTGTTTTAGAATCCGGCCAAACCGGCATCCCAGAAAAAAGCATGCTTGATAAATGGGACGATGCCCTGCTTGGTGTATTGCCCGAATATATGATGCCCGATGATTATGTGCTGATGGATATAATCCCATCTACCCCCAACGGCAAAATAGATCGCAAAGCCTTACCGAAACCTGATTACAGCCATATAAATCGCTCCGACAAATACGTTGCCCCGCGTACCAGTAACGAAAAATTGGTTACCGAGATCTGGGAAGAACTTATGGGGCTAAACCAGATCAGCATCTTCGATAATTTTTTCCAGTTGGGTGGCCGCTCGTTAATTGCCGTAAAGATAATGGCACGTTTAGAGCAGGAAACCGGTAAACGTTTACCGCTGGCTACCCTGTTCGAATATTCGACGGTGGAGAAACTGGCTTCCCGTTTAGAGATTGATGCAGAATCCATCACCTGGGAATCGTTGGTGCCGATAAAACCCCAAGGCAATAAAATGCCGCTCTATATTGTCCACGGCGCAGGCTTAAATGTGCTTTTGTTTAATGCCCTTGCTATGAACATGGACGACCAGCAACCGGTTTATGGCCTGCAAGCCAAGGGTTTGAATGGAATTGACGAGCCATTAGATGTGATGGAAGAAATTGCCGCCAACTATGTGGAAGAGATCATCAACCATGACCCTGTTGGCCCTTATGCTGTTGCGGGTTATTCATTAGGCGGGTTGATTGCCTACGAAATGGCTAAACAAATGCTTGCTTTGGGTAAAGACCTGAAGATGCTGGCCATGTTTGATACCTATGCCGACCAAACCCAAAGGTACCATTCGCCATTAAGGCGCACTATTGATAACACCTGGACGTTGGTGAAACAGGTTGCCTATACTCCCATATTATTTTTAGAAGACCCTAAACGAACCATCGAATATAAAAGCCGCGAGGTTGGCCGCAGGATCCAAAAGATCTTTAAAAAGGTTTTTCCTGATAAGGTGAAGAAAAAGAAAGGTTTTTTAGCTTATACAGATGAGATCCATAACCGGAGCCTTACCGCGCAAAAGAATTACCGTTTAGAACCTGTAGACGTGACTATCGAACTTTTCCGCGCTAAAAAGAAAACGTTTTACATGGACGATTTTAAATTTTTGGGATGGAGACCCTTTGCTCTTAAAGGCGTAAACGTTCATGACATCCCAGGGGAACACAACACCATCTTCGCCCCGCCGAACGACAAGCAATTCGCCAAGGTATTGCAGGAATGTTTAAATAAATCAGCAAAAGGTAAATAGGCGATTTTCACTACCATGTCATTGAGAAGAGCGATAGCGACGGGGAAATCTCTTTAGGCCGTTCCGCTAAGTGGCGGGTACAATTGAATTAATGACATTGCTTTATACCTGGAAATGTTGACTTATCTATTCAACGGCTTACCAATCTCCCAATGGTGCCCATATGGATCTATGAAATGCCCTAATCGATACCCGTAAGGCTGATCGGCAACGGGATAAACGGTTTTTATGCCTGCAGAAATAGCCTGTTCAGCTAAAGCATCCGGATCATTTACCATAAGTCCTATCCTCACACTTATCCCACCCAAAAGTTCAGGCGAAAAATTACCATGATCTGGCGACGCGTCTGCCACTACTATGCGTGCGCCTTGTACGGATAGTTCGGCAACAGTGTGACCATCCGGGTCGGTATTACCGGCAATTACTTCTGCACCAAAGGCCTTTTTGTAAAATTCGATAGCGGAAGTGCCGTTACTCACACTTAATGTTGGGATGATAAAGCTTTGCATTACAGGTTGATTGATAAGGTAAACCTATCAAAATAAAACCGTAAAAATGTGAGCAAATATATTTTGGCAGGTACATAATTCTGCCGAAATTTTTATAAATTCATAGCCATTTACCATATCACATATGAATTACCTTGCCAACCTTTTCCGTTCACGAAAGGGACAGATTATTGTATCAATATCTTTGATACTTATCGCTTTAGTCATATTTTTTGCAAGGCAGCACCAGCGCAACAAGCAAATAAAAGTTGATGCCGAGTTCAGCAAATACATCGAATCGTACACCACGGGCGTTATTTCCAAGCAAAGCACCATCCGCATAAAACTGGCCGGCGAGGTTCAGGTTTCGCATGCGCAAAACGAGGAACTGAAAGGTGACATCTTCGATTTTTCCCCATCTGTAAAAGGTAAAGCCTATTGGATAGACGATCGTACCATCGAATTCCGACCGGCGACAGCAATGGATATCGACAAAAAATACACTGCCGATTTTAACCTTGCTAAGATCATTAAGGTAGAAGATGATTTCGAACATTTCAAGTTCGGTTTCCAAACCATTAAGCCCGATTTCAGCATAACGTTCGCAGGCTTGCAAAGCGAGAGCGCTACATCAGGCCAAAACATGAAACTTACAGGCAACTTACAAACTGCTGACGGTGAGGACCAGGCAGCAGTAGAAAAACTGCTCGATGTTAATTATTCAAGCCCTGTTAAAGTAAGCTGGCAGCACAACCCGGTTGCTAAATCACACCAATTTACCATCACCAAAATAACCCGTACAACAGCCGCCAACCCGCTTACCATAAACTGGGACGGCGACAAGCTGGATATCGACAAAAAAGGCAACCAGGAATTTCGTGTGCCTGCACTTGGAGAGTTCAAAGTGCTGGATATAAAAGCCGTGCAGGATAACGACCAATATGTATCCGTACAATTCTCCGACCCTATTATGGTTGGACAGGAACTGAGCGGATTGATCGGTATCAACAACTCATCCGACCTCGCCTATACCATCGACGGCAGCATTGTAAAAGTATATGCGCCCGAGCGCATGCAGGGAAACTTCAGCGTTTTTGTAAATGAGGGAGTGCAAGATATTTATCACCGTAAAATAAAAACCGCCTTTACAGCAAACGTGTTTTTTGAAAACCGCGAGCCTGCGGTAACCATACCGGGTAAAGGTGTGATCCTGCCCGATTCTGGTAAACTGATGATGCCATTCGAAGCAGTTAACTTAAACGCAGTGGATGTTACCATCATTAAGATCTATGAAAATAATGTACCACAGTATTTCCAGAATAACGGATTTGACGGTGGCTACGAACTGCGCCATGTGGGTAAGCCTATTGTGCAGAAAACCATTCGTTTAGACGCTGACAAAGGTCTTAACCTGACCAAAAAGAACCGCTTTATGCTGGATGTTGACCAGCTGATGCGTGCCGAGCCGGGCGCTATTTACCGTGTGGTTATAGGTTTCAGGAAAGATTACTCGCTGTACAATTGCAGCGCGGGCAAACTTGTTGCCAAAAGCGGTAATGATGACGAATATGGCGACGAGGGTGGTGAATACGCCGGCGATAACACCAGCAAGGCAAACGACGAAGACGACGACTTTTGGCAGCGATACGATAACTACTATCCCGAAGGTTACAACTGGCAGGAACGTAACGACCCATGTACCGAATCATACTTTAGCAAGCAGCGTTGGGCAACGCGCAATATCATCGCATCAAACATTGGCCTGATAGCCAAACGCGGCAATGATAACAACATGACCATTGCCGTAACCAACATCCTGAGCGCAGAGCCAATGAGCGGGGTTGAATTGGAATTGTTGGATTACCAGAAACAGGTGATTTTTAGAACAAAATCCGACGGTGACGGGATGGCCACCTTTAGTCTAAAACGGAAGCCATACCTGTTGGTTGCCAAGCAGGGCAAAGAGCGCGGCTATTTAAAACTGGATGATGGCAGTTCGCTCCCACTCTCCCGCTTTAATGTTGGCGGCGAGCAGGTGCAAAACGGTCTCAAAGGTTTCCTTTATGGCGAACGCGGTGTTTGGCGCCCCGGCGACTCTATCTTTACAACCTTTATTTTAGAAGACAAATTAAAAACCTTGCCTGCAGACCACCCGGTTGAGTTTGAACTGTACAACCCTAACGGACAATTATACCGACGGATGACCCGTACAAGCTCCGTAGACGGTTTCTACAGTTTCCACGTCGCTACAGAAACTTCCTCGCCTACCGGTAACTGGAACGCGCGGGTAAAAGTTGGTGGCGCAACTTTCGAGAAAAAGATAAAGGTGGAAACCATTATGCCAAACCGCCTCAAGTTAAAGCTTGATTTTGGAGGCGCGACAGAACTGACCAAAGGCAGCGGTGCAAATGGTACATTGAGTGCTCAGTGGCTCTTCGGCGGTATAGCGCAAAATTTGAACGCCAAGGTTGATGCCTTCCTGTCATCGCAAGCAACGAGCTTTAAGGGTTACGAGGATTATAACTTTGACGACCCCACCCTTGCCTTTAATACCCAAACGCAAACCGTTTTTGAAGGTAAACTTAATGAAAGTGGTGTGGCGTCGGTTAACACCAATATCAATGTAGAAAAGCAAGCGCCGGGCCAGTTGCGTGCCAACTTTGTGGTGAAAGTATTTGAACCGGGCGGCAACTTTAGTTTGCAGCAGGCCAGTATGCCATATAATGTTTACGATGGGTACGTGGGCGTAAAAACACCAAAAGGCAGCGACATGAGCGGCATGCTGGTGACAGATAAAACACACGCCATAGAAATTGCCGACGTTGATACCAAAGGCCACGGCTTTGCAGGTACACGCAACGTAGAAGTGGAATTGTACAAAATTCAATGGCGCTGGTGGTGGGACGAGACCGGTAACGAGCTAAGCAACTTTACGCAAGACCGTTACAATAAACTCATCAAAACCGAAACCGTACAGTTGCAAAACGGTAAGGGCAAGTGGAACCTTAAAATTAACCAGGCAGACTGGGGCCGTTACCTTATCCGAATAAAAGACCCGCAAACGGGCCACAGTACAGGTAAAATAATTTATGCTGATTGGCCAAACTGGTCGGAGCGTTTGCAGAACACCGACCCTACCGAGGCGGCTATGCTATCGTTTACATCCGATAAGCCAAATTATAAAGTTGGCGAGGAAGCAACTTTAACCATCCCTACAGGTGGCGATGGCCGTGCGTTGATAAGTTTTGAAAACGGCAGCAAGGTTTTAAAAACCATTTGGATAGATACAAAAAAAGGCGAAACGCGCTACAGCTTTAAGGTGGACGAAACCATGGCGCCAAACGTTTTCGTGAACGTTACGCTATTACAACGCCATGCCCAAACCGTTAACGATCTGCCTATCCGTATGTATGGTGCCATCCCGCTAAATGTTGATGACCCGGAAACCATTCTTAAACCGGTGATAAGCATGCCGGATAAGATCAGGCCGGAAACACAATCGGCCATTACAGTGTCTGAAGCATCGGGCAAGGAAATGACCTATACCATTGCTATTGTAGATGAAGGCTTGCTGGATATTACCAATTACAAGACACCAGACCCGCACGAGGCATTCTATGCCCGCGAAGCATTGGGTGTTAAAACGTGGGACCTGTTCGACTATGTGATCGGCGCCTTCGGCGGCGGCCTGGAGCGCATCTTGAGTATTGGCGGCGACGGCACAAACGGCACAAATAAAAATGTATCAGTAAACCGGTTTAAGCCCGTGGTGAAATTTATGGGGCCGTTCCATTTAGCTGCCGGCGACAAGCAAACCACCAAATTTACCCTGCCACAATATGTAGGCTCGGTTAAGGCGATGGTAATTGCAGGCCATAACGGCGCTTACGGAACAGCAGAAAAAGCAGTCGCCGTTAAAAAACCGTTGATGATATTAGCAACCTTGCCGCGCGTGCTCGGCCCGTCGGAGAGTGTACAACTACCCGTTACAGTTTTCGCGATGGAGAACAACATCAAATCGGTAAGTGTGCAGGTGCAGTCGAACGCGTTTAGCAACCTGGGAGGCAACAACCTCAAAGTTGTAAAATTTGATAAACCGGGCGACCAGTTGGTAACCTTCGATTTAAACGTGAAAGACTTTGTAGGTGTAGGCAAAGTTAGGATCATTGCCAAATCGGGTAACGAAACCTCGGCTTTTGATGTGGAACTGAACGTTCGTAACCCTAACCCGCCTGTTACCCGCATATTAGAGAAAGAGCTCAAACCAGGCGAATCTTATAACACAGCATATAGCGCTATCGGTATCAATGGCACTAATAAAACATCGTTAGAGATATCAAGTATCCCGCCGTTGAATATGGCTAAACGTTTGGGGTATCTTATCAGCTATCCGCATGGATGTGTGGAACAAACCACGTCGGCAGCGTTCCCGCAATTGTATTTGGGCCAGCTGCTTGACCTAACGCCAAGGCAAAAAGCCGAAAGCGAGCGTAACATCAAACTCGCTATAAACCGGTTGAACGGCTTCAGGGTGCAGGGTGGCGGCCTTAGCTACTGGCCGGATGGCGGCCAGGCCGATGAATGGGGCACCAACTATGCCGGGCATTTCCTGCTATCGGCACAGGCTAAAGGTTACAGCTTGCCATCCGGATTTATCGACGAATGGAAGAAATATCAAAAACAAAAAGCCGTAAACTGGTCGCCGGATCCACGCAGCAATATCCACGGCTACTACTATTATACCGACTTGGTGCAGGCATACCGTTTATATTTGTTGGCACTATCCGGTTCACCCGAGCTTGGTGCCATGAACCGCCTGCGCGAGTACCAATACATTAGCGTGGAAGCCCGCTGGAGATTGGCGGCCGCTTACAAACTGGCAGGCCAACCAGAGATAGGTTTACGCATGATAGCCGGTTTGCCAACCACCATCAAACCTTACAGCAGTATGTACGGTACTTACGGATCCGACTTGCGCGATGAGGCCATGATACTGGAAACCCTTACCCTGCTGGGCCAGCAGCAAAAGGCATCAGGCATGGTGCGATCGGTAGCGGCCAAACTATCGCAGGATAGCTGGTACAGCACGCAAACCACGGCCTATTCGCTCATCGCGATAGCACAATATTGTGGTGTAAACAAAAGCGGCGGCAAATTGTCGTTCAACTACAATGCGGGTGCTGCTAAAGGCGATGTAAATTCGGCATCATACTTATGGCAACAAGAACTTGCAGCTAACGGCGGCAAGGTGTCCATGAAAAACACCGGCAGCAATAAGCTTTATGTAAGGCTGATACTACAAGGGCAACCTTCATCGGGGCAGGATGTGAAAACTTACGTGAACCCCGATGTAATGCAAATGCGTATAGCCTACTTTACTTTGGGCGGTAAAACCATCGACCCAACATCACTTAAACAGGGCAGCGATTTTGTAGCGCAGGTAACTATTAAAAACCCGGGCAAACGCGGCAGGTATGATAATTTGGCGCTAACGCAAGTCTTCCCATCAGGCTGGGAAATATTGAATAGCCGCATGCTGAATAATGATGAGGCATTTAAATCATCGCCATCCGATTACCGTGATATCCGCGATGACAGGGTAAACACTTATTTCAGCTTAGCCGAAAGTAAAGAGGTTACTTACTACGTGATGTTGAACGCCGCCTATGCAGGTAAATATTACCTGCCTGCCGCGTATTGCGAAGCCATGTATAACCATGATATTAACGCACTGATAAAAGGGCAATGGGTTGAAGTGGTGAAGTAATACTTTCACACGTTATTGCGAGGCACGAAGCAATCTCTTTGCTTTACAGGGTCGCTCTGCCTATGTAGAGATTGCTTGGTACCTCGCAATGACGACTTTTAATAACGCTTCTTACCTCTCATACAACTCCAACGGCAAACCGTCGGGGTCAGTAAAGAACGTAAAGCGTTTGCCGGTGGTTTCGTCTATGCGGATTGGCTCAGTTACCACATCGTATTCGTTAAGATGGAATACAGCTTCTTCAATATTATCCACCTCGAAAGCCAAATGTCGCAGACCAAGGGCTTCGGGTTGGGATGGGCGGGCGGTTGGCGGGCCGGGAAACGAAAAAAGCTCGATCTGGTATAGTCCGTTGACTTCCAGATCGAGCTTGTATGATTTGCGGGCTTCGCGGTAAACTTCGCGGATTACCTTAAAACCTAATACTTTGGTGTAAAATAGTTTAGACCGCTCATAATCCGAACAGATGATAGCAATGTGATGTATCCTGTTCAGCTTCAGCATATTATTCGCCCAAAATTACGTGCAGTACGTTATTGTGTACCATTTTAATATCCGTGATGTTACCAAATAGCTCATCATCAATATTTGTGTTACCGGTACCATTTACAGTACCCAGCATGCTAAATTCAATTTCGCTGGTGGCCATCATTTCAATAAAACGTTCCTGATCATCGGGCGCAACAGACACTACTACCCTGCCCTGCGCTTCACCGAACAGGAAAGCATCTTTACGCACGCTGCTATCGCTTTCGATATCGAAGCCTAAACCATTTGGCATAGCCGACTCAACTAAAGCAATGTATAAACCGCCATCGGCAACATCATGCGCCGACTGTACAACTTTATGCTTGATCAATTCCTTTACTACCTGATGCATGGCGTATTCCTCATCTATATTAAAATAAGGTGCAGGTGCTGCAGATATTTTATGGTAAGACGCAAGGTACTGTGATGATGCAATATCATTTTGTGATGCACCAACCATATAAATCAGATCGCCAGGCTGTTTAAAGTCAAGGGTCATTAAATTCGATTGATCATCCATCACACCCAGCATACCAATAGTTGGCGTAGGGAATACGGAACCACCATCTGATGATTGGTTGTAGAAACTTACATTACCACCTGTTACCGGGGTTTCGAATTTCAAACAAGCTTCGCCCATACCTTTAATAGCACCCACAAATTGCCAGTAAACTTCCGGCTTATATGGGTTACCAAAGTTAAGGCAGTTGGTTATCGCCACAGGTTCGCCACCTGCGCAGGTAATATTACGTGCAGCTTCGGCAACGGCAATGGCCGTACCTTTTTGAGGGTCGGCATAAACATAGCGCGAGTTACAATCGCAAGTTAAAACAATAGCTTTATCGGTATCCTTAACCGCAACAACAGCCGCATCACTCGGGCGATTGGTGGTCATGGTGGCGGTACCAATCATAGAATCATACTGGTCGGTCACCCAACGTTTCGATGCCAGGTTAGCGTGACCTATCAGGTGCTCGGCCACGTCAACTAAGTTGGCAGGCTCGTCAACATCTTCAATTTTAAATTTCTGGTTCTCGGCAAAGTAAGCAGGCTCGCGGTATTCACGTTCGTAAACCGGGGCACCACCACCTAACACAAGGTCGTCGGCTGGCACATCAGCAACCTTAACGCCGTTCATAAAGTACTCCAGGCGCTGGGTATCGGTAACCTCGCCAATAATAGCGCAGTTAAGGTCCCATTTATCAAACACAGCCTCAACCAAAGCCTCTTTACCTTTTTCAACCACAATAAGCATGCGTTCCTGAGATTCGGACAGCAAGATCTCGTATGGTTTCATGTTCTCCTGACGCATCGGTACACGATCAAGGTGGATGATCATACCATGCTCGCCTTTGGCGCTCATTTCTGAGTTAGAGCAGATGATACCTGCCGCCCCCATATCCTGCATGCCAATGACGGCACCGGTTTTAATTACTTCAAGCGTAGCTTCTAATAACAATTTCTCTTGGAATGGATCGCCTACCTGTACGGCCGGCAAATCGTTTACAGAATCTTTCGTGATATCTTTCGAAGCGAATGCCGCGCCGTGGATACCATCTTTACCGGTGGCAGAACCAACAATGTAAACCGGGTTGCCAACACCGTATGACGTAGCAGAAACGGTTTCGCCAGCCTTAACAATACCTGCCGAGAAAGCGTTTACCAAAGGATTAACGTTGTAGCACTCATCAAAGAAAAGCTCGCCGCCAACGGTAGGGATGCCAAAGGCATTACCGTAATGGCTGATGCCTTTTACGACACCTTTTACCAACAATTTGGTTTTATCCAAACTAAGGTCGCCAAAGCGTAACGAGTTCATTTGCGCGATAGGCCTTGCACCCATCGTAAATATATCGCGGTTGATGCCCCCCACACCTGTTGCGGCGCCCTGGTATGGTTCAAGTGCTGATGGGTGGTTGTGTGATTCAATTTTAAAGGCACATCCTATGCCGTCGCCAAGGTCAACCAGCCCTGCGTTTTCCTCGCCTGCTTTGGCCAGCATGCGCGGGCTATCTTTAGGAAGCGTTTTTAGCCAGGTGATAGAATTTTTGTATGAACAGTGCTCGCTCCACATTACCGCGAATATCGAAAGCTCGGTAAAGTTGGGTACGCGGCCCATTATCTCTTGTATACGTGTATATTCTTCGGGTAAAAGTCCCAGATCGCGGGCGGTTTCAACGGTGGTTAATTCCTGGTTCTCCAATGTGTTGTTGTTTATGTTGAAAGGATGCGCAAAATTAGGAAAAAAGCGCAAAGCACGAAAGGAAAAAGGACTTAAAAGGCCGCAGGAATAAGGGTAAATGGCGAAAGCTTAAGGTAAAAGCCGGTAATGTTTAAATTATAATTATAAATCATAAAAAATGGCGATGGATATGATCCATCGCCATTAAAACACATTTACCACAAATCACTATCTTTCTCACAACACTACTTTATTCTTCATTCATCTGGAAGTTTAACGGAATGGTGTACCTAACCCTTACTGCCGATTTGTTCTGCATCCCGGGCTTCCACGGCTTGGCAAGCTTTAATACACGCAAGGCTTCTTCATCCATACCATACCCGGCCCCTTTAATAATAGTTATATCGGTTAGGTGGCCGTCTTTTTCTATTACAAAACTAACGATTACCCGTCCACCTTTACCGGCTTCTTGTGCCTGGGCGGGGAAGTGCAGATTTTTACTTAGGAATTTGCTCCATGCCGCGTTGCCGCCAATTGGCTCTGGCATAAACTCAAGGCCAAAGGTATCGTGAACGGTCTTATCCTCTACCGGGGCAATACCCGTACCACCGGTAACTGGTGCAGGGTCTTCAATTTGCGGCATTGTACCTTTACCTTCGGTAGTTTTAGGCCCTATTTCTCCGGTAAGTTCAGTTATTTTGGGTGGATCGGTGGTAACAGGGGCATTGGTTACAACCGGAGTCAAAAATTGCTTGGTTGGGGCGGCGGGTAATTGCTTTGCCGGTGGTGAAGCTTTAACCGGCGGTTCATTTTTTTTGGGCGGTTGCATAATGGTTGGTGGATCAGCTAAAGTCACTGTCGTGGTTTTGATAATTTCTCCCGGCGTTTTACCAACGATGTAAGTGTAGGATGCGGCGGCAGTAACAATTGTTGTAAACGCTATTAGCATAGCCTTTACCATTGTGCTCCCGTAATGTTGCCGCAGTTCGAAAGCGCCATAAGATTTGTTCCTGTTGGCGAATACAAGCTCGATCCAATCGGGATTGTATAAATTAAGTTTTGTGTTTAGCATAGCGTTTAAAATTTTATTTTAATAATTAACGCATTTGCCAAATAATATGTTGTATAAATTTGAATTTTTACGAAATAATGAATTGAATATCCTATTAAATACAATTTTTATATTGCAAATAACAGTTTATTACAAATTATATTTGGTTAAGATAGGGCAATGTGATGACGGGTGTTTACCAGTTTTGGGTTGAGATCTTTTTAACAGGCTTGGCTTTCACTTTTGCAGGCAGTTTATCTATAGCTGCTTTAAGTTTTGCACCCGTGCCAATGCTATAGGCGGCAATCTGGTCAAGGTAATTGTCGGTGTCTTTTTTGCCGTATTTGGCTTCCATTTTCTCCAACGGAACTTCTACCCCGGGAATGGGTACCATATTGCCAAATCGGTCGCGCTGGTAGGGTTTAAATATAAAATTACTGATGCGGTAACGGTAGCGGCTATCTTTAGTTTGGATGTTTAACGTGTAGCTTACTTCGCCGCCCTCCTTACGCATTAATGATACGCCGTTGTACACCAAAAGCTTGCCGGATATATTCAGCGTACCCTCGGCTTGCCCTTTGGAGGGCCTTGTAGCTTTATTAAAAGAAGTTGCAAAAGCCCATGCCCTGTTATATAAGGTATCAGCAGTTACGGCAGGTTTATCAATAACCCGGTAATAGATGTAATTGTTGCCTTCGTCAAAAGCTAACGAATCTTTTTGTGCCGATGCTACCTGCACGCAAAACAAACAAACCAGGCTAAAGAATATTTTTTTCATGTTATAAAGATAAGCCATCCGCAGGTTATACGGATGGCTCAAATAAAATCAGATCGTTTGAAATCTAATAATTAGAATGCGTATACCGCAGCAAGTACAAATTGTGATGCATTTTTAGTTGGAGCGCCGCTTTTATTTATAAAGCCATCATTGACGTCTTTATTGTTATCTAACCTAAATTCGGGGATAACAGTAAGCGGGCCGGCTTTAATGTTAGCAGTTACAGTTGTGGCAAACACTGAGTTGCCCGGTGATGGGCCCAAAGTTGTATAGCTACCTGTTTTAGTTTTAAAATATTCGCCTCTTAAGCCGAAGGTTACGTCTTTAGATACAGCCAATTGCGGGTATAACGCAACGCCTGTAAAGCCGCCTGTACCAACTGCCTCGGCGGGTTTAAATGTAGCCGCGTTCAGGCCTAACTTAAAGGCATCGGTAATTTGATAGCTGGTGGTTAAATCAAACTCGGTGCCTGATAGCTTACCGCTTAAAACGTTTAGATAGGCTGTCCAGCCTTTAACAGGGGCTACCATTAACTGTGCACCGAAAGTATTTACTTGGTTTACAGAAGTGTAATAGTTCCAGGTATCGTTAAAAATACCCGCCATTAAGCTAACCTTGCTTGTAAATGCATAAGTTGCTTTAAAGCCCGGATTTTGGAACGGGCCATTTGTAAACAGGTACGAGGTTGAGTAATTAAAGTTACCCACAGGGCTAATTACTTCGTAACCCATAAAGGTTGCCATATAACCACCTGTTAAATTGAATTTATCTGTTACATCATACGATACATATAAATTCTGGATGTGGAAACTGTTGTTAGTTTCGTCATAAGTACCCGCAGCTGTAGGTATAGATTGTGCCTGGCCACGCGGGCCGAAAGACAATTCGCCTACAAATGAAGCTTTACCTACTTTTTTCTTTAAAGCCAAATCTATCATACCAACCGATATAGAGTTATTGTCTGATGCGAAACTGGTAGGGATATTACTATGTTTAGAAAAATCGTACTTATAATAAGTATCAACCGAACCCGAGATAATAAGAGGCGGGTCGGCTTTGGTGGTGTCCTGGGCACTGGCTGCTAAAGCTGAAACAGCAAAGAAAGATAAGAGTAAAAGTCTTTTTTTCATGATAAGGATTTAGTTAGTGATTATTTATTGTTAATTGATTGTTTGCTTATTTAATAAGTATGGTATTATTATCAATAACCATAGCTAAGAACGTCTATATAAATACTATACTTTTTGCATTTATTTAAAAAGTATGTATATAAACTAACGAAATGTTGTAAATTTTGACAAATAAATACGTTTATATTAATTATTTACTAAATACATCAAAAAAAATTAAAAAAACAAACATTATTTTCAATAAAAAACTAAATCAACTGAGGTTTTATTAATATAATTAGGTTTTTAACCATATTTATGCAATAAAAAAGTTAATTCTTTATCTTTTGGAAATTAAAATGACTTTTAAGGCGGTCACAAGCGAGTATTTAAACATAATAAACAAATCATCATAATATTTAATTGATATGTTTTTAGCCACAAACTCCTACTCGTTATTTTCCTAGCTATCGGATTTTTTAAGTTCGAAACATAAATCTTTGTAAAAGGCCTACTATTTTAAATGATTTCATAATTTTGGGCTGAACCAATTATAATTGCCATGCCTAACATCCGTTTTCAGGCCATTGCGGCCGTATTAAATCGCGAAATACCTGAAACAAAGCTGCCATCAGCCAAAATATCCGACTACTTTGGGGTAAATGTTTTTGATAAGCTAAAAATGAAGGAGTTTCTTTCAAAAGATGCTTATACCGTAATTATCGATTCAATAGATAACGGCGTACCTATCCCCCGCGATATGGCAGAGCAGGTGGCCTCGTCTATGCGGTCATGGGCAATGGGGAAGGGTGCTACCCACTACACCCACTGGTTTCAACCGCTAACGGGCACTACTGCCGAAAAACACGACGCTTTTTTTGAGCCTACCGGCGATGGCGGTGCAATTGAACGCTTTAGCGGTGACGCCCTGGCACAACAAGAGCCGGATGCATCCAGCTTTCCGAGTGGCGGCATCCGTAATACTTTTGAGGCCCGTGGCTATACCGCCTGGGACCCATCATCCCCTGCTTTTATTATAGGCCGCACGCTTTGCATCCCAACGGTATTTGTATCGTACACGGGCGAAGCACTTGATTATAAAGTACCGTTGTTAAAGGCCCTGAGCGTTTTAGATAAAGCCGCTGTTGATGTTTGCCATTATTTCGATAAAAGCATTGAGAAAGTAAATGCTTCCTTAGGCATCGAGCAAGAATATTTTTTGGTAGATACGGCATTGTTTAACGCCCGTCCCGATCTTTCACTTACCGGCCGTACGCTCTTTGGCCACATGTCGGCTAAAAACCAACAATTAGAGGATCATTACTTTGGATCGATACCGGCACGGGTTTACGCCTTTATGCAGGAAATGGAGACAGAGGCCCTGCAATTAGGCATCCCGTTAAAAACCCGCCATAATGAAGTTGCGCCATCGCAATTTGAGTGCGCCCCGGTATACGAGGAGATCAACCTGGCTATAGATCATAACCAGCTACTGATGGATATTATGGACCGTGTAGCTAACCGCCACCATTTTAAAGTATTGCTACACGAAAAACCTTACGCCGGTATCAACGGATCCGGTAAACATAACAACTGGTCGCTGATAACCAATACAGGTAAAAACCTGTTATCGCCGGGTAAAACGCCAAAGAACAACCTAATGTTCCTGACGTTTTTTGTTAATACCATTAAAGCCGTGCATGACCATGCCGACCTGCTGCGTGCATCCATCGCATCGGTAAATAACGACCACCGCTTGGGCGCTAATGAGGCCCCTCCTGCTATTATATCTATCTTTTTAGGCAGCCAGTTAAGTGAGTTGTTAGATGAGATTGATACATCGCGCCTGAGTAAAAAAATTAAAGAAGAAAACTCGCTTTGGCAGGGTATCCCTAAGATCCCGCAGATCCTGAAAGACAATACCGATCGTAACCGTACCTCTCCATTTGCCTTTACGGGTAACAAGTTTGAGTTACGCGCGGTGGGCTCGTCGGCAAACTCGGCTAGTCCCATGACCATATTGAACCTGATCATGGCCGACCAGCTGAAGAAATTTAAGATAGACGTTGATAAGCTGATCAAAAAGGGTGAGAAAAAAGACGTAGCCTTGATGACCATCCTTAAACGCTATATTAAGGAATCGCGCAACATCCGCTTTGAAGGAAACGGTTACAGCGAAGAATGGGAAAAGGAAGCGGAAGCACGCGGCTTAGCTAACATTAAAACCACGCCCAAAGCGCTCGATGCTTTTATATCAGAGAAAGCAGAAATACTTTTTGCCGAAACAGGTGTATTCACCAAACGCGAGGCACATGCCCGCCACGAAATATTGTTGGATAGCTTTTACAAGAAATTACAGATAGAAGCCCGTGTAATTGGCGAGTTAGTGATGAACATTATTATCCCGGCAGCTATTGAGTATCAGTCGAGGCTGATAGCAAACGTAAAGGGGTTAAAAGATATAGGTATGGAGCCGTCAACATACGAGGCGCAGATGGATATCATTACCCAGATTGCGGGCCACATCAACTTCACCAAAACCAATGTGGAACAAATGATAAACGCACGTAAACTGGCCAACAAAATTGAAGACCTGCGCCAGCGTGCTATTGATTACGATGAAAAGGTAAAAAGCTATTTTCAACCCATCCGCTACCACGTGGATAAACTGGAGCAGTTGGTTGACGATTCGTTATGGCCGCTGCCTAAATTTAGGGAGCTGTTGTTTATTAAATAAAAGAAACGCCCGGGCAAGTTGCCCGGGCGTTTCTTTTATTCTATCTCGCGAAAATGTCCGCTTGATTATGCTCGTTAATAATCACCTCCCTGTATTTATTTATTATTTCCCTATTCGGTTTAAACTTCCCCGATAGCGTCATTGCTTTTTAATATTATGGGGTCTTTTTTGGATATCGCATCCATAGCTTCGATATCTCTAATATACTGAGTTTTTAGATGATCGTAAAGGGAATGTTTATCAATAATTATAGATACAAGACTGGCTATCATACCAGCCAATATCAAGTGGAAAATAACGCTGTGCCTGTCGGTCATTTCAAGCACTAATATAACCGACGTGAAAGGCGACCGGGTAACACCTGTTAAAAACCCAACCATGCCTGCCAGTATTAGCAGGTTTGAGTTTGTTTCTGACAAATGAAACCAACCCGAAACCAGTGCACCAACGCTTGCGCCAGCGCCAAGGGCCGGTGCAAAAATCCCGCCCGCTGCACCCGTTGTAAACGACAATAAAGGGCCGGCTATCCGCAGTATGGGCATATACCAAACCGAATATTTCTCTGGCGTAAAAAGGGCAGTTTGCATTAACTCTTTACCCGAGCCCAAAATCCCGGTACTAACAAAAAATGCCAACAAAGCCATTATAGCCGAGCATCCAAAAACATACAATACGTGATCCCTATTTAGCTTAAATTTAGCCTTCCATGCAAATAAAACCAATATAACTTTTGACATACCGCTACCTAATAATCCAGATAACACCGCAACTAATGCCACGCCTAAAAATATAAACGGAGATAAATTATCAATTTTTGGATAACCCAAGTAAAGATAAGGGCCCAATAATGCCTGTGCCGACAATCCGGCTATAATAACTGATGAGAATATTGCTGTCTTAAAAAAACTAAAGTGTGTTTTTGTAAGTTCTTCTATAGCAAATACTATCCCCCCGAGTGGAGTATTAAATGCGGCGGCAAGCCCAGCAGCAGCCCCGGTAACTATCATATTACGTTTGGCAATTTTTGGCCACCATTTTGGCAATATGCTATAAACAATTTTAAATACCGACGCAGAAATCTGTATCGTTGGGCCCTCTCTGCCAATCGCGCCGCCCCCTAATGCCATCACCAAGCTCGACATTACTTTTACAATAATAACCCTGATGCCTAAAAACCGGTTTACTTTATCGCCATTTTGTGGGCTCATAATTTGTATTGATGCCATAACCTGCGGTATCCCACTGCCTTTTGCATAAGGGGAAAACTTTTGCACCAACCACCACGCAGTTAAAAAACAAACCGGCATCAAAATAAATATTAGCCAGGTATGCATGCCTATAATATAGGCTGCTAAGTTTTCGGCTGCTAAAAACAACTTAGTGTATAAAACGGCTATCAACCCTGTTATTATTGACGCTATCCAAAAAGGGATAGCTGTTAGCAGGTTCTTTTTTAGGTTTTCATTACGAACCCTGTCAAATGTATTTTTTAGATGAAGACGAAGCCAGTAGATAAATGCCATATGCGTTTTGGTAAGCTGATGATACAAAAGGGGCCTTTTGATACATATCAGCCAAGATTTTGCCCAAAGATAGCAATCATATTACTAACAAAAGTGTTTAAGCAGTATATTTGCCCATGACTTCTCCGCAAAGATACGATCAACGGGGCGTTTCTGCATCAAAAGATGATGTACATAATGCCATTAAAAACATTGATAAAGGGATCTTCCCAAAGGCTTTCTGCAAAATCGTACCCGATATTTTAACCAACGACCCCGAGTATTGCAACATTATGCACGCCGACGGCGCGGGTACAAAATCGTCATTAGCGTACACCTACTGGAAAGAGACCGGCGATATCTCTGTATGGCGCGGCATTGCGCAGGATGCCATTATCATGAACCTGGACGATCTGCTTTGTGTGGGCGCTACCGATAATATCCTGCTATCATCAACCATCGGGCGTAATAAAAACCTGATACCGGGGGAAGTTATTGCAGCCCTTATTAACGGTACCGAAGAAATTTTAGCCGAGTTGCGTGATGCAGGCATCGGCATCTATTCTACCGGTGGCGAAACCGCCGATGTGGGCGACCTGGTGCGCACCATTATTGTAGACAGCACCGTTACTTGCCGCATGAAACGTGCGGATGTAATATCAAACGACCGCATTAAACCCGGCGATGTGATAGTTGGCCTGGCATCATACGGACAGGCCACTTACGAAAAAGAATACAACGGCGGCATGGGCTCAAACGGCCTAACATCTGCCCGCCACGATGTTTTCAATAAAACCATCGCCAATAAATACAGCGAGAGCTTTGACCCTGCCGTTCCGCAGGATCTGGTTTTTAGTGGCAGCAAAACCCTTACCGATAAAATAGACATCGGCAACGGCGAAACTATTAACGCTGGTAAACTGGTGTTATCGGCAACGCGTACCTATGCCCCTATCATCAAAACCATTTTAGATAAATACCGCGCGCAAGTGAACGGCATGGTACATTGCAGCGGCGGCGCTCAAACCAAGGTGCTGCACTTTATAGAGAACCTGCATATCATTAAAGATAACCTGTTCCCTATCCCGCCACTGTTTAAACTGATCCAGGAAGAATCAAACACCAGCTGGCAGGAAATGTACAAGGTATTTAACATGGGCCACCGCATGGAACTTTATGTATCGCAAGAGATTGCTGATGATATAATAGCCATATCAAAGAGCTTTAATGTAGACGCCCAAATAATTGGCCGTGTAGAAGCCGCCGATAAAAAGCAGGTAACGATAACATCACCTTACGGCGAGTTTATTTATAACTAAGGCTTCAAAATATTTCTATACAAAGAAAGCCTCCCGAATTGGGAGGCTTTCTTTGTATGTAGTACTATTTTAAATTAATAATAAAAAAACCTCCCAAATTGGGAGGTTTTTTTATTTAAGCCTAAGCCTTATTAGTTAAAAATGTAACGAACACCTATCTGCGCCTGGAAGCGAGAAGCGATGTTGATATCATTTTTGTAAGATGACTGCAAAGGCACAGCGTTAATAGCATCTAAGTAAGGGAACGCATAAGTAGTCCTGCCGTCGGCATTTGTACCTGCATACCTTAACACTGTTGATGCACCGTTGCTAAAGCCTGTGAATGAAGTTTGGTATGTACCCCAGTTCCTGTTAAGCATGTTAGCAAAGTTGATAACATCAAAAGTAAACTCTAACGTGTTTTTGCTTTTACCTACGTTGATATAAAAGTCCTGTGCAACGTGCAAATCTAGTCTTTTGTAAGTCGGTAATATAGCACCGTTTCTTTCAGCAAATTTACCCCTGTTAGCGTTAAGATATTTGTCCTGGCTAATAAAGTTATTTAATTGGGTCCATAACTGGCCAGGTGTACGGGTATCCTGGGCATTGTTAGGTACCAATATAATGTCTGCAGATGTTTTAGGAATGTACATCAAATCGTTGGTAGCACCGTCGTTATTAGGGTCGCCACTGGTGATGTATGATACCGCACCATTGTTAGATGCTTCAAACACTAAACCCACAGTAGTAGCAGCATTTTTCCAGTATTGTTTACGGTAAGATACTGTAGCTATGATACGGTTTGGCTGTACGTATGAACTGTTAGAAAGGTTGTCGCCGTTAGGGTTACCTGCAACATAACGTGAACTCCAGATAGTACCTGCGGTTGATCCACCGTCGTTAACATCTTTAGATTTTGTATATGTGTAGGCTGCACTTGCTGCAAAACCGTTTGTAAAGCTTTTTTGTAACTGACCTGTAATAAAGTATGAGAAACCTTTATTAGTGTTCTTAAGGTAGTATAAGCCGGTAATATTAGGGTTTGTAGCGGTTGTTGGGTTAGCTACAGTACCCACAGTGGTATTTTTTGAATCGTAACGGATCTGACCTTCAGGACCTTTAAGTGTAGTAAAATTATCAGACAGAACAAGATTCTGGTGATAGATAGCCTGAAGATCTTTAGTGTAAGCACCTTCAATTGTACCTATAACACCACCAGGTAATTTCTGATCAATTGCAAGGTTTGTTCTCCATATTTTTGGATAACGCAAGTTCGGGTCTGTAACGTCTAACTCATAAGATGAGTTGGCAGCACCTGCAGCAGGGCGATTAGCGTTAACGTCCGGTTTAAAGATCAACTGAGCATTTTGTGCCGGTGTGTTTGTGGCTACACCTTTAGCAATGGTGTATGAACCAAATAACAAACCGTTGTTTGATGCCTGATTAGAGATCCATACAAATGGAACCTGGCCGGTAAACAAACCTGTACCACCACGTATTTGCGTGGTTTGGTCGCCTTTAACATCCCAGTTAAAGCCGATACGTGGAGATATCTGGATACGGTTTTTAGGGAGTTTAGAAACATCAACATGTGTACCACCCTGGAAGGTTAACGCAGCTGCGTTAGCATTAGGGGCTAATGAATTAGGGAATGCTGCATAATCAGCCCTTATACCATATGTTAACCTAAAGTTATCAGTAACAGTGTATTTATCCTGTAAATAAACACTGTATAATGATGCCTTGATTTTTGCATAAGGGAAATCATTACCTACCGCAGAATAGCGTAAGGTATAAGCAGCAGCCGGTAAACCATTAATAAAATCTGATGCTGAATTATAAGTGTATAAGCCGTTGTAATCTGGTGCGAAACCGTTCACGTAGCTTTGGATCTGATTGCTGGTACCTAATGTAATTTCGTGCCTGCCTTTGTAAACAGTGAAATCATCAGCAAACTGCCAGATATTTGTACTTAGCAGGTTACCTGCGGTAAATAACTCCGAACCAAAACTTGTAGCGGTCGCGTTAGCACCGGTAATGACTGTACCATCAGCAGCAGAAGTACCGTTACCGATATCAACCATTGGTACCGATCCGTTACCTAAAAAGCTACGATAATCTCTCAATGCAGAGTAACCAACAGTTAACTTGTTAGACATGGTATTACTTATCCGGGTGTTTAACTCAACTATACCTATGTTAAAGTTGTTGTTGATAGTGTATCCCGAACCAATGAACGGCAATGAGTTCTGGCCCGGTGCACGGGTTGTGCCAAAACCAACACCAGCGTTAGTAATACCTGAGTTACTTGCCGGCTGATCCCTGAATGATTTAAGGTAAAAATATTTTGCGCTTAAAGTATTGTTTTTGTCGATGTTCCAGTCAAGCTTTACGGTTACCTTATCACTTGATGTTTGGTAGTTGTAACCTTCGTAAGCACCCGGATCGTAACCAAGGCTTGTTAATTTGGTTTTGATGGCATCGAGCGTAGCGGCTTGTACGTTAGATACGTTAGCGCCACTTAAGCCCGGACGGCCAGCTACCCATACAGCGCTTGGCGGTTGGGTGATTCTTTCCTGCTCGCCGGATACGAACAAGAACAATTTATTCTTGATAATTGGCCCACCTACTGCAATACCATCTGTGTGATAGTTAACAGGAGTTACACCAAGGTTGGTTGGGCCAACATGGTAACCCTGTAATTTCGAACCACGTGCAAAATAGTAAGCAGTACCTTTTACAGTGTTTGTACCAGACTTTACTACAGTGTTGACACCCGCACCTGTAAAGTTACCCTGGCGTACGTCATAAGGTGCAATGTCAACCTGGATCTGGTCAATAGCATCTAACGAAATTGGCTGTGAGTTGGTTTGGCCACCTAAAGTACCCGATAAACCAAATGAGTTGTTGAACAATGCACCATCAACAGTAATGTTGTTATAAGTGCTTGAACGACCACCAAAAGATAAACCATTTGCAGACGGGGTAAGTTTTGTAAAATCCTGCAGTGAGCGGCTAATTGTTGGCAAATTTTCAATTTGTGAACGGGTAATGGTTTCGCGGGCACCTGTGCGGGATGAGTTGATAACCTTACCCTGGCCGCCGGTAATGGTTACTTCTGCTAAACTTGTAGTGTTGTCTTCAAGCTTGGTAGAGATCCTTTGATCCTGGCCAATAGATAATGTGATGTTTTCCTGTACATAATCCTTAAAGCCAATAAAGCTTACTTTGAATAAGTACGGACCGCCAACCCTTAAGTTAGGGATGTTATAGCGGCCATCAGCCCTTGTAACTGTGGAGTACACAGTACCTGTAGGCTGATGCGTAATGGTAACTGTTGCACCTGGTATACCACCCTGTTTATCGGTGACAACACCGTTAACAGATGCTGTGGTAACACCTTGTGCATTCACATTCTTTTGTATAAAGAGCGTGGATACAGTAAGTAATAATAAGAGTAAAAACTTCCTCATACTTGTTTTTTTAAATTTAACTGTTAAGTGAATTAATGATGCAAAGATATATATTGCCTTCATTTAGTATATTAAGTTAATGTTAACAATAATTATATATTTTTCAACACTTTACATGTTATTTAAGCAATAATGAAATTTTGATGAATTACTGGTGTAATATTTACATTACATGTGTCATTTTTCCAATAAAGTTTTTGATTGACAGCTATTTATATTATATTATCTGCTCTGTTTTTAAATCACTTTCCAATTTTTCATTTCCACCGCTTTTTAATTAGCTTTGGCATTCCAAAATCATAAAAGATACATACTATATGGATTACGATTTAATTGTTATTGGTTCGGGCCCGGGCGGCTATGTTGCCGCTATCCGCGCATCGCAATTGGGTTTAAAAACCGCTATTGTCGAAAAAGAATCACTTGGGGGCATCTGCCTTAACTGGGGTTGTATCCCTACTAAAGCCTTATTAAAAAGCGCACAGGTTTTTGAATATTTAAACCACGCTGCCGATTACGGTATTAAAGTTGATGGTGGCGAAGTTAATTTTGAGGCCGTTATTAAACGTAGCCGAGGCGTAGCCGATGGCATGAGTAAGGGCGTTCAGTTTTTAATGAAAAAGAATAAGATTGACGTTATAATGGGTTACGGTTCGCTAAAATCAAAAGGGACTGTTACTGTTAAAATAAGCGACGGTTCTACAAAAGATTTTACCGCTACCAGCATCATAATTGCAACAGGCGGCCGCTCGCGCGAATTACCAAATCTTAAACAGGATGGTAAAAAAGTAATTGGTTATCGCCAGGCAATGATACTGCCTCAGCAGCCTAAATCGATGGTTGTGGTAGGTTCGGGTGCCATTGGTATCGAGTTTGCTTATTTTTACAACGCCATAGGTACAAAAGTTACCGTGGTTGAGTTCCTGGATAACATTGTGCCTTTAGAGGACGAAGAGATCTCAAAAGGTTTGCTGCGCATCCTTAAAAAACAGGGCATCAATATCATGACAGGCTCTACTGTAGAATCTGTTGACACCAATGGCGAAGGTTGCCGCGTTAATGTTAAAACGGCAAACGGCAACCAGGTACTCGAGGCCGATGTGGTATTGTCTGCAATTGGTATTTCTACCAATATAGAAGGTATCGGCCTTGAAGAAAACGGCGTTAAAACCGATAAAGGCAAGGTATTGGTTGATGATTTTTACAAAACCAACATTGAAGGCGTTTATGCTATTGGCGATATTGTTAAAGGGCAGGCCCTTGCACACGTGGCATCTGCCGAAGGGATCATCTGCGTTGAAAAGATAGCGGGTAAAAACCCCGAGCCTTTAGACTATAACAACATCCCGGGCTGTACTTACTGCTCGCCTGAAGTTGCTTCTGTAGGTTATACAGAAAAAGCCGCTAAAGAAGCGGGTTACGAGGTTAAAATTGGTAAATTCCCGTTCTCAGCATCGGGTAAGGCAAGTGCCGCCGGCGCTAAGGATGGGTTTGTAAAACTGATATTTGATGCCAAATACGGCGAGTTCCTTGGCGCGCACATGCTAGGCTTGAATGTTACTGAAATGATTGCCGAAGTGGTTACGGCGCGTAAGCTGGAGACTACTGGTCATGACATCATCAAATCTGTACACCCTCACCCTACCATGAGCGAAGCTGTAATGGAAGCTGCTGCTGATGCCTACGGCGAAGTAATACACTTGTAATATCCACCACATAAAAAAGCCGCTCTGAGATATTAGAGCGGCTTTTTTATGCTTTTAGGCGAATAGCTATTTCGAATACTCGCCATCCAAAAATACATATCTGCCTTTAAGTTGCGGGCTTTCTTTTTCCTGCATACTTTTTACATTTAAATTCATGAAGTTTACCGGGCCGCCTTTTAGGTTAGCATCCCATTTTGGCAAACCTGTTCCATTAGGGTTTCCTGTTTTTATAAAGTTGGCGAAATAGCTTTCCATCGTGGCCGATACTTTATAGTCTTCGGCAGTCCAGGCGTACATCTTATTGGTAGCAAGGTTGCCCATTGCATATTCTATCTCAAACGCATGTGGTGCACCATTATAAGGTTGCGGGCCTTTTGTTTTCGCGGCGTCGGTAGTCTTATTAACACCGCCTGCAAGCCCGGGGGTTAAATTGGCCATTGCAGCAGTGACTGGTGGTTTTGCTTTCGAAAACACATATCTGTAAACCGGCTTACCGCTGGTTTTTGCATGCGTATCGGTCCATTTCCAGGTAGCATATACAATAAACCTGTCGCTGGCCAGTTCTGTAGCCGACTTAATTACCTCTTCTTGGGTGCTACCGGGGTAAAGCTTTAAAACCTCATCGGCTTTTTCAGCATATAACAATTTCACTTGGCTTGCATAATTTTCGGGGTTTGGCGTTTTACCATACATTACCGCCTGGTAGGGTATCTCGGCCGAGTTCCATCCTGCCAGCAAAGGCACTTTAGCCTGCTCGCCGGCCATAAACGTTTCTGATGGCATTTTGTCGAAAAAATAGCCATCCATAACAAAGCTCGTTGGCGGGTTGCCGGGCTTTGAAGCCAGGTCCAACAACTGGTCGGCCGGGATAGCACGTAATGCTGCCAAAGTATTAGCCTCTGCTTTTTCGCCAAACTTAACGCCATTGCGCTCGGCAACGTTCAGTGCGACAGGTGCCAACGGTTTAAACATAGCACCACTTTCGCCAATCGCGCCGGATATCAGGTCTTTTGATAATGGCGACACCATTTGTGCCGATACCGACATAGAGCCTGCCGATTCGCCCGCTATGGTTATCTTTGCAGGATCACCGCCAAAGGCAGCAATATTTCTCTTTACCCAGCGCAGGGCGGCATTCTGATCCAACAGACCATAATTACCAGATGCATGATGTGCAGATTCTTTTGTCAATTCGGGATGTGCCATAAAGCCAAATACGCCAAGGCGATAATTTACTGTTAAGGTGATAATGCCGCGTTTAGCCATGCTCTCGCCATCATAACGCGCTTCAGAACCATCGCCGGCAACAAAACCACCACCATAAAAGTAGAGCAATACTGGAAGTTTGGCTTTTGATACTTTTGCAGGCACCCATACATTAAGGTACAGGCAATCCTCGCTCATGCCGGGCGTACGGAAACCCATATCACCGAATACCTTTTTCTGCATGGCATTGTAACCAAAGGCATCGCACTTACGCACGCCGGTCCAACTATTTACGGGCTTGGGTTCTTTCCAGCGTAATTCTCCAATTGGTGGCTGTGCAAACGGGATTCCCTTAAAACTGTTTACGCCCGATTTTTCGGTAACGCTCTCCACTGTGCCGTTCTCGATTTTAACTTGTATGCCTTTTTGAGCAAACAATGGCGCACAAGCAACTTGCAGTAGCAGAAAGAATGTTATTTTTTTCATGAAATATGTTCTATAATTGGTTGGTGTTTGATTGTTGAAATTAACAAAAAATATCCACCAACCAACTATTGTGTCTAATTGACGTATTGATATATATTTGTTACATTAACCCCACTCAAATGAAACCCACCATCACTATAGAATATTGCCCAAAATGCAACTGGCTTTTGCGAGCTGCCTACATGAGTCAGGAACTACTCACCACCTTTACCGATGACGTGTACGGCGTTACCCTGCAGCCCAGCGAAACACCAGGCAAATACAACATCAGGATAGCTGAGGCTGTAATTTTCGACCGTAAAGAACATGGCCGATTCCCCGAAATAAAGGAACTTAAACAACTGGTACGTGATGTAATTTGCCCGGATAAAAACCTGGGGCATTCTGACAGATCCACTACATAAATTACTATGCATACATATTATGTAGTATTAATTTGTTTATGTAATTTTGTGCGTTATATTTATAAATGCTATCCAAAAAAACTAAATACGCAATAAAGGCACTGGTTGTCATGGGCAAAAACATGGACAAGCCGCCAATGCAGATCTCTAAGATCGCTGAGATGGAAAAGATCCCAAAAAAATTCCTGGAGCAGATCTTGCTTGATCTTAGGAACGCGGGTTATCTGTACAGCAAAAAAGGCGCTGGCGGTGGCTACAGCCTTAATAAAGACCCTAAAGATATTTACCTGGTTAGCATTATGCGTATTACCGATGGCCCAATTGCCATGGTTCCGTGCGCCAGCCTAAACTTTTACCACCGTTGCGACGAGTGCCACCAGGAACATACCTGCGGCATCCGCGATGTATTTATTGAAGTGCGTGATGCTACACTTAAAATATTATCTGAAACCAGCGTTGCGGATATTATTGGCCGCGAAACCACCTTGATAAGTTTAGATTAAACAATCTCTCAATCTAACCGCTAAATACTAAATAAGTCAATTTTTAAACTTCGAAAAAAATTCCTGATTTTGAGTTTTCTTGTAAATAGGGCGCAGCCCCCTATTCGTCGTTCAGCTTTTCGGAGATATTTTTGATCGATTCATCAAGTAGAGATGCTGATTTTTGCAGGTATTCTTCCATCTGCTCGTATTCTTCCAGCTTATTATCAGTGTGTTTAAGGATGTCTATTATCCCTAAAATATTAGTAAGGTGTCTGCGTACCTCGTGCGAGTTGATAAAGGCCAGTTCTTCGCGTTTAGCGGCAAACAACAATTTTTCGTAATGGCGTTTTTGTGTTACGTTGCGATAAATGAGCGCGATAGCCGCAATAATTAACGCCGCCGCTACAACCGTAAATATGAGCCACAACCGCTCGCGTTTGTAAGCCTCTGAGCGTTGAATGTACGAATTCTCCGTTTCATCTATCTTCATTTGCGAAGAGATGTCACCCACCTGCGTTATCCGGGCATTATTCTCATAAGACTCTTTCAATGCAGTTTTATAATTATTTGCCGCCCCATTTGCATCGCCATTTTTTTCAGCTATCTGCGCAAGTAGTTCATATAAATGAAACCTTATTTCGGGGTGGTTATCACCTGTGCTATTAGCCAATAACTTATTGATAAGTGCTTTTGAAGAATCTAACTGGCCGTTCCTAAAGTAGGCGTCAGCCAGGTATTGGTTCTCCAACTCGTTGGCCACATATCTTGCATCGGTTTTTAATTCATTGATCTGGTTAATGGCAATGGAGTAATTGCCCATAAGTAAGTTTAAATAATAAGCTGTACGGAGTCTATAAGTGTATATTTTGTAAGATCTATTGCTTGTATCACTCAATTTATCGTGGTAAGCTTTCAACGAATCGTAATTACGCATCCTGAAATAGTTTTCAGATTTATTGTATCTGATAATGGTGGTAAGCGGTGCTCTGCGGCTTGGGGTTTCATTACTTAAGAGCTTTTCCGCTTCATTAAGGTAACTTATAGATTGATTATAGAAGCTCGCCTTATAATACAGATCTGATATGTTAACATCAAGCAAAGCCTGAAGGTAATCATCATTTAATATCAGCGCCTCCCTTTTCGTCATCCTGTAGCTATGCACAGCGCCGGTAAAATCCCCTTTGTCCGTTTGTATAAAGCTAAGGTGGCTTAAAAATTGATAAAGCAGGTAACTGTCATTTTGCCGGCGGGCTACCTCAACAGCCTTATGCATATACGCTTCGGCACCTGTAAGATCATGCGTTTTGTTGGCAGATAAGCCCTTTATAAAGTTTATAAAAGCGTCTTTTTCGTTTAAATTATACCGATTAAATAAACTTATAATAGTGTCCGTTCCGCATGTTGCAACATCCGGGGTTACACCCTGGATATAAGTTTTTATAAACCTTACGAGGCGTTTATGCTGTGCTTGCTTATCTTGCTGTTGAATAATGTTTACGAGCGTATCTTTATTAATACTTATCTTTTGCGCATGCAAAGCACAGGTAGTTAAGTAGATAAAAGCTATAATGAGGTAAAGCTTTTTGTGCATACGGTTTATTTCCTATAAATCTACTACAGAGAACCGTAAATACAAACAATTGCGTAATATAAATTTTACAAGTTTAAATGCCTTTTTTAGCTGTCAAACTTCTCTAATAATTTAAGCAGCGTTTCAAAATCTTTAGGGTACGGCGCGTGCACAGTGATGTCATTGCCAGATGGCAGTTTAAAACTAACCTCATAGGCGTGCAGGGCAAATCGTTTCATGATAGGTAATTCCTCTTGGTCTTTACTTAAAATGTATTTACGTTTTAGTTTAGAAAGGAAAACAGGCAGGCCTTTATACATCTCATCTCCTGCTATCGAAGCGCGTTGGGTAGCCAGGTGGATCCTGATCTGGTGCATGCGGCCGGTAACCGGGCGGCATTCAACCAGTGTATAATGTTTAAAATATTTTAAGGATTGGAACCAGGTTTCAGCTCGCTTACCCTCTTGGCGGCTAATAGTAACGTTACCCTTACCTACATTCAGTATAGGTAGATCTATAAGTAACTCCTCGAAAACATGGGTACCATCAATAACCGCGTGGTAAACCTTTTTCACCTTACGTTTTTCAAACTGCATAGATACTGTACGGTAAGCTTCAGGATTTTTGGCTATAATTAGCGCCCCGGAGGTTTCTTTATCAAGGCGGTGGCAGATCTGTGCATCTTCGGTATATTGTTTGGCCAGGCGCAGCATATTTATTTCGCCGCCCTCGCGCTCATCTAACGAACTGATAAACGGCGGTTTATTCACCACAATTACATCTTCATCTTCAAACAGTATCAGGTCGGTAAACTTTGGAAACTTCATAGCCGGTAAAAATACAGTTAATAATTTAATTGCGATGGCCTTACTAATGTTACCCAGGCGAGAGGCTCAAACAAATTTTATTCCCCAATGTTAAATATCTAACAATCATATACCTAAATAAAAACAACATGAGCACAAAAAAAACACAGCCCGAAGAAAAAGGCTTTTTCGAGAAGATAAAAGAAACAATTGAAGAATTTTGGGACGGCACAAAAGAAACTGCCGAAGACCTGAAAGACAAAGCAGAAGATAAGATAGAAGACATTAAAGAATCCGTAACCACTAAAAAGGCTACTGCTAATAAAAAAGTTGCTTCAGCTAAAGCTACCGTAGCCAAAAAAGTTGCTGATACAACCGACAGTGCTAAAAAAGAAGCGGCTGCTGTAAAGGAAACGGGAGCTAAAAAAGTTGCTGATACTACCGACAAAGCTAAAAAAGAGGCAACTGCTGTAAAAGCTACTGCCGCGACCAAGGCTAAAGCGGTTACCGATAAAGCTAAGGTTACTACTGCCAATGCTAAAAAAACTGCTACTGAAGTAAAAGCTAAGGCGGCTACAAAAGCAAAAGCCGTTACCACCGAAGCAAAAACCAAGGTTGCTGCGGTTAAAAAAGCAGCAGCACCTAAAGCAACAGTGGCGAAAGCTAATACTACCAAAACTGCAGCAACTCCTAAAAAGAAAGTTGCTGCGGCTAAATAAGCCCCTCAGCCATTTTAAACAAAAAAGCCTCCGTTTATCAACGGAGGCTTTTTAATTATGCTTCAAATTTGTAACCAACTCCTTTTACGGTAGATACACAATCGTCTCCAAGTTTTTCGCGCAGTTTACGTACGTGTACATCAATGGTGCGGTTGGTAACCACTACCGAGTCTTCCCAAATATTTTTCAGGATCACCTCGCGAGTATAAACCTTGCCTGGCTTTGAGGCCAGCAGGTATAGTAACTCAAATTCTTTTTTGGCTAATACAACTTTAGCACCTGCTTTATAAACAAGGTAAGCTTCGCGATCTATCACTAAATCGCCAATTTCAAGTTTATTGTCGGTAACTTCTTCCGGTGGTGCGTTTCGGCGAAGAATGGCGTTGATGCGGCTAACTAATGCACGTGGCTTAATTGGTTTGGCTATATAATCATCGGCACCTACGTTAAAACCGGCAATTTCCGAGTACTCTTCGCTGCGGGCGGTAAGGAAAACCATGAAAGTGTTTTTAAACTCGGGCATGGTGCGCATAATACGGCATGCTTCTATGCCATCCATTTTGGGCATCATTATATCTAAAACGATCAGATCGGGCTGAGTACGCTTGGCTTCGGCAACGGCCTCCTGGCCGTTACGTGCCGAATATACCTGGTAGCCTTCTTTCTTAAGGTTATACTCAATCAGTTCTAAAATATCGGGCTCGTCGTCAACAATTAATATCTTCTGTTTGCTGGTGCTCATGTATATTTAATTTTGCATAAATGTATAAGCTTAATAGAAGCTAACGGTTAAGCCAATATTAACAAATTGTTAAATAGTACCATAAGTTAACCTTTAATTCAGGTTATTTAAATGTTTTCTTTAAAAATTCTTCAAGATCAGCACCCGTAACATTTTTTGCAACGATATTTCCCTGTGGGTCTATAATGAAATTTGAGGGGATAGCTTCAATATGATAGAGCTTTTCTGTAGGTCCTTCAAAACGCTGTAAATCTGATACATGCGTCCAGCTTAAGCCATCGGCGTTGACAGCCTGCTTCCAGTCTTTTTTCTCGATATCCAACGAAATACCCAGGATATTAAAGCCTTTATCTTTGTAAATTTTGTATTGCTTTACCACATTAGGGTTTTCCTGGCGGCAAGGCCCACACCATGACGCCCAAAAATCAAGCATCACATATTTACCTTTATAATCGGATAGTTTCACTTCCTTATCATCAATGCTCTTGATGGTAAACTCCGGTGCTTTATGCCCTACCGAGATCGGTTTTACAACCGCCATTTGGCGCAAAAAGGTTTGCACGGCAGAGTTATCTTTAAATTCGTCCTTAATATCATCGGCGTAAGCAACCATTTGCTGCTCGTACTTGTACTGATCTAATGACGTTGCTGCATAGAAACCTGCAAGCGATTTTTTATTATCGCCAACAAATTTCAATATCTCTGTGCTGTAATCAGCAATATTTTTCTGGAATTGCGGGATATATATCTTCAACAATGAATCCGACTCTTTACCCAGCGCGGCCGATTTGTTAGTGTACTCGTCAGATAGTTTGCTGTTTTTAGCACCATACATGTTGCTTATTTTATTGAACTCCTTGATTTTTTCGGAAGTTTCGGAACCGCTTATCTCGTAATCGTGATTAACATTTGCGATATCTGTCTTAAAAGTAATGGCATCCCCGTTCTTGGCAACGAAATCATAAATATTACCGCCAATTCGCAGTTTATACAAATTAGCGTAAGGTGCCGACCGTTTAAAGGTGAAATCTTTACCAGCGCTAACATCCGTAGAATCTATTATACTTACCTGTGCGCTATCTGCAGCTAACAGGTACACTTTTTTAATACTGCCCACGTTATCTAACTTACCCGATATAGTAAAGGTAGTAGCTTCCTTGCACGACGAAATAGCGAACGCTGCCACAAATGCCAGGCAGGTAACAATACGGTTTTTCATGATCTTTATTTAGATTCTAATTCTTTTATCAAAAGCTGATTGGTTTTTTGCGGGTCTATCTTTCCTTTAGATAGCTTCATCACTTCGCCCATAAACAAGCCTAAAACGCCTTTTTTACCCTTTTGGTACTCTACAACCTTGTCGGGGTATTTTGCTATCGCTGCGCGGATAAATCCGTCAACCTCGCCGGTGTCTTCGCTGATCAGCAAATTCAATTCTTTAGCCAATTGGTCGGCAGTTTTATTATTTCCTTTCAACATTTCGGGAAATAATTTTTGGGCGGCAACAG
Organism: Mucilaginibacter sp. UYNi724; assembly: GCF_054057495.1. NCBI lineage: Bacteria > Pseudomonadati > Bacteroidota > Sphingobacteriia > Sphingobacteriales > Sphingobacteriaceae > Mucilaginibacter > Mucilaginibacter sp. UYNi724. The sequence continues at coordinate 125,769 of NZ_JBSRZI010000008.1, forward strand.
AATTATTTACTTTGCCTTCATCAACCAGTTTTATCAAATCGGCTAAATTTTGTGGCGGTAACGCGAAATCGGCTATGATAATGCTATTATCGTTAATGTACGAGCGTATAGCCCCCATAACCCAGTTAGCTGCCGATTTGTAGTTGGATGTATGTTTTATAACCGTTTCAAAGTAAGCGGCAAAATCCTTATCAGCAATAATTACCCCGGCATCATAATCTGACAGGCCAAGTTTGGTGGTGTATTTTTCGAATAACTCATTTGGCAATGCCGGCATTTTACTGCGGATCTCGTCCAGTTGAGCTTCTGTGATTTGCACAGGCAATAGATCAGGCTCCGGGAAGTAGCGGTAATCGTTCGCCATTTCTTTTGAGCGCAGTACCGACGTTTCGCCGATATCGGCGTTAAAGTTTAAGGTATTTTGGTCGATATGGCCGCCTGCTTCTATCACTTCTATTTGGCGAACAAATTCATGCTCAATGGCACGCTGCACATTACGGATTGAGTTAAGGTTTTTTACCTCGCAACGGTTACCGTATTGAGCCGCGCCCCTTAAACGTACCGATATATTGGCATCGCAACGCATGCTGCCTTCTTCCATATTACCATCACAAATATCAAGGTAACGCAGTAAACGGCGAATTTCGATCAGGAACTGCCCGGCTTCTTCGGCACTGCGCAGGTCTGGCTCAGATACAATCTCGATAAGAGGTACCCCTGCCCTGTTCAGGTCAATAAGGGAATAATGATCATGCTGATCGTGCGAGCTTTTCCCGGCATCATCTTCAATATGAATGTGATGGATGGCAATGGTTTTTGAAGTGCCATCAGCTAACTTTACGGTAACGCCACCGCCAAGGCAGATAGGCTGCTGATCTTGCGTGGTTTGAAAACCCTTGGGCAGATCTGCATAAAAGTAATTTTTACGTGCGAAGGTGTTTTGAAGGTTGATAGAACAATTACAGGCCAAACCCATTTTTACAGCATACTCTACCATGCGTTTATTGATGCGCGGCAACGTACCCGGGTGACCCAACGAAACCGGACTAACATGATGGTTCGGTTCGGCGCCAAAAGCTGCCGAATCTGATGAAAAAGCCTTACTTAAAGTAGATAACTGCGCGTGAACCTCTAACCCAACAACCAACTCGTACTTATCACTCACGCCGCCTTGTAGAACTGCCATATAAATATTCAGCTGTTATTCAGCATTGATGAAACATGCCAAATATAGTTTATATATATGTTTTTCATAGCTATTTTTTAAAATGCATACCGCTTGCGCAAACAATTTGTTAAACCTTTTATTTAATGAGGTGTCTGTTATATCAGTATACAGAATTACATGCACTTACAACAAATATTATGAAAAGAACAATTTTAGGAATGCTTGCCTTGATGTTTATCCTGGCGGCATCAGTAACCCCGGCAAAAGCACAGGTAAGCGTAAACCTTAATGTGGGCACCTGGAGCCCGCCGACAGAATATGCCGATGCAAATTATTACTACCTGCCGGATGTTAACAGCTATTATTATGCCCCAACGCATCAATATGTTTATTTGAATGGAAACAATTGGGTGTGGCGAAACAGCCTCCCATCCCGTTATAACTACTACAATATTAACGATGGTTACAAAGTGGCTGTTTATAGGCCAAACCCTTACCGTTATTACAACTATGACAGAGCACGGTATGCCCGTTACCGCGGTGTTAAAAACGTAATTGTGCGCGATAGGTATTACAGCCAGCGTACTGTGGTTGTAAACCGCAACCACTACGTTAACCGCCCGGTAAGGGTGGTAAACCGTACCAGATATGTTAACAGGCCTGCACGAGTTGTAAACCATACAAGGTATGTTAACAGGCCAGCAAGAGTTGTAAACCATACAAGGTATGTTAACAGACCGGCACGCGTTGTGAACCGCCCCCGCTTTGTAAACAGGCCATCGCGCACAAATGTGAGGACTGTTACCCGCGTTAGCCGCCCGGCAGCGCATCATGAAGGTGGTGGCCATGGACGCGGCAAGCACTAACCAAAATTTCATATATAACAAAAAAGACCGCCATTAAAGCGGTCTTTTTTGTTATGCACCCTTTTGGCCAATTAGGCGTCTGTGTTATTATCGAGGTAATTAAACATTTGCAACATTTATATGTCTATAGCTTGTACCTATTAATGCACACTTAAATTTTATTTGAAGAACCATGAAAAAGTTAATCTTAGGGGTGTTTGCAAGCCTTTTTATACTTGCAGCATCCGTTAACACAGCTAAAGCACAAATAAGTGTCAATTTAAACATCGGCAGCTGGACACCTCCCGCAGAGTATTCAAATGTAAATTACTATTACCTGCCGGATGTAGAAAGCTATTACTATGCACCCAAGAAACAATTTGTTTACTTAGACGGTGGCCGCTGGGTTTGGAGAAGCTCCCTGCCCGCAAGATACAGCGACTACAGACTTGATAATGGTTATAAAGTTGCTGTGAACAGGCCAAGGGCTTATACTTATTTTGAAACCGACCGCGTGCGTTACGGCAAATATAAGGGCTCAAAGGAAAAGGTTGTGATACGCGGTAACTCTTACAACGCACACAATAAAGTAAAATACGTTAAGGTTAAAGGCAACAACGGAAATGAACATGGCAATGGACATGGGAACGGAAAAGGCCACGGGAAACATTAAATAAACTCCTCTATAAAACAGAAAGACCGCTCATAAAGCGGTCTTTCTGTTTGTAGGGTTTGCACTGCATAGAAGGCCCGAACCTAAATCCCACCGTCACAGCGATGGCGCGCGGAGATAGTATGGCTTATTGTACAAAGCTTTTGGCTTTTGCCAAAGCATTATCAATACCGCTAACATCGCTGCCGCCGGCAGTAGCGAAGAATGGCTGACCGCCACCCCTACCTTTAACTTCCTTAGCCAGCTCTTTTACGATGTTGCCCGCATGCAGGCCTTTATCTTTCACCAACGCCTCATCTATCATTACCGTGATGCTTGGTTTACCGTTGATATCGGCGGCCAGTACCAGGAACAGGTTAGGAACGATATCTTTAAGGTGATATGCCAGGGTTTTAACGGCATCGGCACTTGGTAACTCCACCCTTTGGGCGATGAAGTTGATGCCGTTGATATCTTCGGCGGTTTTAGCCAACTGGTCTTTTAAGCCTGATGCTTTCATCAGTACCGCTTTTTCCAGTTCCTTTTTCATGCGGTTATTATCCTCTATCAGGCTTTCGATGCTTTTAGAAAGATCGGCAGGGTTTTTAAGGAGCTCTTTAAGGCCTTTGATCTGCCTTGCCTGGTTCTGGATATAATCTTGCGAATGATAGCTGGTGATGGCCTCGATACGGCGAACACCCGCGGCAACAGCACTTTCGCCTGTTATTTTAAAGAAGCCAATTTCCGCAGTGTTTTGCACGTGTGTGCCACCGCAAAGTTCCTTGCTAAATTTATCATCAAAGGTTATTACGCGTACCCGGTCGCCATATTTTTCGCCGAACAGGGCGGTAACGCCGCTGGCAATGGCATCGTCATAACGCACACTGCGTTCTTCTTTTAATGGGATAGCTTCGCGTACTTTTAGGTTAACGATACGCTCCAATACCTCTATATCATCATCGGTAACTTTTTGGAAGTGCGAAAAATCGAAACGCAGCTGATCCGGGTTTACCAATGAGCCTTTTTGGTTTACGTGTTCGCCCAAAGTTTCCTTCAACGCGGCATGCAGCAAGTGCGTAGCCGAGTGGTTGGCATTGGTCATGATCCGGTTCCCCATATGGATGGCTGCCTGGAAACGGGTTGGCATAGGGTTTGGCAATTCCCATTCTTTATATTCATTTGCTTCTACCGAGTAATACGGCAGCAGGTTAGCATAATGGATGATCAGGCCGTTCTCTTTTTTTGTATCGGTTACTTCGAATCCCAGGTTACCCTTTGTTTCGTCGTACCATTCGCTCATTAAGTTACCGGTATCGCCTACCTGGCCGCCACCTTCTGCGTAAAAAGGCGTACGGTTAAGCACGATCTGGTATTGCTCTTTACCCTGCGCGGTTACCTTGCGGTATTTCAGGATCTCGCAATCGGTGTACATTTCATCGTAACCTACAAACTCGGTATTATCACCACCGCGAAGCACTATCCAGTCGCCGGCTCTAACAGCTGTAGCAGCACGGGAACGGAGTTTTTGGCCTTGAAGGGCTTGATTATAACCATTCATATCAACTGTAAATCCTTGCTCACGAGCCATCAGTTCTGTTAAGTCTATCGGGAATCCATAAGTGTCTGATAACTCAAATGCAACTTCACCCGAGATTACCGTGCTTCTTTTTAAGTCAGGGTAATCCTTTAACTGTTCATCAGAAGGCATAATACTATTAACAACAATTTCCGTCGTCAATTTTGTTATCCCGGCAGATAGTGTCCTCAAAAAAGCAACCTCTTCCTCCAAAATTACTTTCTGGACAAAATCTTTCTGTGCATATAATTCATCGAACACGCCCTTAAATTGCTCTGCCAGTAAAGGCACAAGCTCATTAAAAAACGGTTCTTTTAAATCAAGTGTTTGGTAGCTGTAACGTACCGCGCGGCGTAGTATCCTGCGGATGACGTAACCAGCCTTGTTGCTTGCAGGCAATTGCCCATCTGCAATAGCAAAGCTTATGGCACGGATATGATCTGCCAGTACGCGCATGGCTACGGCATCATTCCAATCGGCATCGCCGGGTTTAGCCGCACTATTGTATTTTTTGCCGCTTCTCTCTGCAATGAACTGGATCATCGGCTGGAAAACATCCGTATCGTAATTAGAGGTTTTGCCCTGTAGCACACGCACCAAACGCTCAAAGCCCATCCCGGTATCTACGTGCTTGTTTGGCAAGGGCTGTAACGAGCCATCCTTAAGCCTGTTAAACTGCATGAACACGTTATTCCAGATTTCTATCACCTGGTCGTGGTCGGCGTTTACCAAAGTAGCACCGCTAACTTCGGCACGCTCGTTATCCGGGCGGCTATCAAAGTGGATCTCCGAACACGGTCCGCAGGGGCCTGTTTCGCCCATTTCCCAAAAATTATCTTTTTTATTGCCCGGCAAAATGCGGTCTTCGGGTACAAACTGTTTCCACAGATCGTAAGTCTCGGTATCTTTTTCAAGGCCCTCTTTATCGTCGCCTTCAAAGTAAGTAACATATATGCGGCTCGTATCAAGCTTGTAAACTTGGGTAAGCAGTTCCCAGCTCCAGGCAATGGCTTCTTTTTTAAAGTAATCGCCAAAGCTCCAGTTGCCCAGCATCTCGAACATAGTGTGGTGATAGGTATCTATACCCACCTCTTCCAAGTCGTTATGCTTGCCGCTAACACGCAGGCAGCGTTGGGTATCGGCAACGCGCGGGGCTTTAGCAGGCGCTTCGCCCAAAAACACATCTTTAAACTGGTTCATCCCTGCGTTGGTAAACATCAGGGTGGGGTCGTTTTTTACAACAATAGGTGCACTTGGCACAATAATGTGGCCTTTAGAAGCGAAAAAATCAAGAAAAGCCTGGCGTATTTCTTTAGCGGTCATAGTGTGCAAAGGTAAAAAATTGTCTGAACCTGAATTAATAGAATTTTGGAATTAATTACCACCCGTCATTGCAATGACGTGATGAAGATGCAACGTCCAAACTTTGTAAAATTTCCTTTTGGACAGTAAAAAACTTTACATTTGCATATGCCTTACAAAGACCGCGAGATCAGCAAGATGTATTATACAATGGGCGAAGTTTCGGCCATGTTTGAGGTAAATCAATCATTGATACGTTTTTACGAGAAAGAATTTGATGTACTGACGCCTAAAAAGAACAAAAAAGGCAACCGCTATTTTACACCCGAGGACCTGGAGAATTTTAAGATCATCTTCCACCTTATAAACGACAAAGGCTACACCCTGCAGGGAGCAAAAGACCACCTGAAGAACAACATGGGCGATACCCGCGATAACCAGCGTGTGATAGATTCGCTCGAGAGTATGAAAAAATTCCTGCTGGAAGTACGCGACCAACTGTAATTATTCTATTTTTATTCCGGCCCCACCAAACCCTCCCAAAAGGAGAGGGCTTAACTAAAAGGGGCTGATTAATAAACCCATGATTGCTAAGCACAAGGGCGAGATCCCCGTTGTTGTATTACTCGTACCCTTTTTAGCAGGCATCACCGGCGCGCTTTTCTTTTTAAACACATCCAGTAATTACATTTTAGCAGGGCTGATAGCATTTACGCTATTATTTATCGGGCTGAATTTAGCCTATAAGCCACTGCGCATTTACAAAGCACGCTGGCTTGGCGGGTTGCTGCTTTATCCAATATTGTTTTTGCTGGGGTGGTTTGTTACAACAGATCATGATGAACTTGGCAAAGCAAGCCATTTCTCGAAAGCTAAAGCCCAAAAACTGGTGGCCATAATTACGTCTGAGCCGAAAGTAAAAGATAGCGTTGTGCGCTTTACGGCGGAGATCAGGCAGGTGATAGATAGCGGCAGATCTGTTAAATCCTCCGGCACTTTGCTCATCACTATTAAGGATGAACTGGCTAAAAACCTGTTTTATGGTGAAACTTTGCTGATACCGGCAAATTACACATTGGTCGACCCGCCGTTTAACCCCGGCGAATTTAATTACAAGCAATACCTTGCTAATAAAAACGTACACTACCAAGCATTTTTTTATCCGCGGCAATACAAGGTTATTACCGCCGGGCAGGCCAATCCGCTGATTGCGCATGCCTTGCGCGTACGGCAGAACCTGGTAGATAAATTTAAGCGTAACATGCACGACACCACGGCCATCGCGGTTGCATCAACCTTAATATTGGGCTACAAGGCCGACTTGAGTAATGATGTATTGCAGGCTTATTCTAAAACAGGCACTATCCATATCCTGTCGGTTTCGGGCGGGCATGTGGCTATTATTTATTTGCTGTTGGGCTGGGCACTAAGCTTTCTCGATACCACTCGTCGGGGTAAGATCTTTAAGGCAGTTTTGATTATCGTGTTGATCTGGGTGTATGCCTTGCTAACCGGCTTTTCGCCCGCGGTTTGCAGGGCCGCAGTGATGATCAGTTTGGTTATCACCGGCAAAACTTACAGCAGGTACATCAACACTTTAAACCTTTTAGCGGCATCGGCTTTCGGGCTATTATTGTACGACCCGTTTTTATTGACGGATGTCGGGTTCCAGCTCTCCTACCTTGCTGTTGGCGGCCTGGTGATTTTCCAACCGATCGTATATCAATGGTTCACTTTTAAAAATAAAATAGCGGATACGGTTTGGCTGGCGTGTTCGGTTTCGATCGCGGCGCAGGTATTTACGTTTCCGCTCAGTGCGTATTATTTCCACCAGTTCCCTGTTTATTTTTTAGTAAGTAACCTGCTAATCACCATTCCCATATTTATTATCATGTACAGCGGGCTGCTGCTTTTGATACTTCCACAGATACCTTATGTTTCCTTAGCGCTGGGTTATTTACTGGAGCAGAGCATCCTGCTGATGAACAAAGTGCTGGCTTTTATAGAACAATCTCCATATGCAAGCATTGGCAAGATCTGGCTTACAAAGCCTGAACACTTGTTACTGTACGCAATAGTTATCCTGCTATTTTATTACCTGCATGATAAACGGAAGTGGATGATAAAAGCCACGCTGGTTTGTACACTGGTGTTCAGTATAAGTATAAGCTTTAAAAAGCTCAGGGCCGATGAAACCAGTTCCGTTACATTTCTTAACCTGCGCAAACACACGGGCATCGTTTTTAAGAATGGAAGCCGGGGTGTGGTAATTACCGACTTGCACGAAAAGGACAAGAACTTTCAGTACGCCATAAAGTCGGGATTAGACAGTAGCCGGATAACCGTTTATAAAGTTTACAATATTGCCGACGTAGTTAAATTGCCTTGGCTGGTAAAACAGGGTGGCCTTGTAGCGTTTCAAAATAAAAAACTCCTGTTATTAAACGATGGCAGCAATATCCAGTCTATTCCGCAGCAAACAGGTATTAAATATTTATTGGTGAGTAATAATATATTTTTAGCTATGCCGATGTTAAGGGACAGAACTGTTATTATTAACGCCGATAACTCTAATAACTACATCGAAAAATTTAAAGAAAACATAAAGGGGACCAGCGTTAAGTATAAGATATTAAAACGTAACAAATCGGTGAGTATCGTATCTAATCAGCATGAATATTAAAAAAATATCCTAAAAAGCTTGCACACGAATTAATTACACACTAAATTGTATCAATTAAATTAAAACTATGAAGAATAAACTATTTACTGTTGCCTTTGGTATTGCACTTACCGCAACAGCTATGAGCGCAAGCGCACAAAAAGCTTATAAAGAAGGTGTTGCTACCATCAGCATGAACGCTATGGGACAGGCTATCGAGGCAAAAAATTACTTCAGCGTAGATTCATCTGCTGTTTCTTTTACCACCGGCCCGGCAAACATTAAGGTTTTAACCGATTCAAAAGGCACTTATATGGCCGTATTGGTTGATGTAGCCGTTGCCTCAATGAAAAAGGCAGCTATTTCTACACCTGCAGAAATTGAAGAAGCAATGTCTAAAATGCCAATGTTTGATTTCAAACCCGGCACCGAAACCAAGGTGATCAATGGCTTCAATTGCAAAAAAGTTATCGCAACCGATCCTAAAACCAGCAAATCATACGACATATGGGTTACCAACGATGTAACACTGCCGGTAAATTCAGCATCTAAATTTTATGCTAAAGCCGGTGGTTTCCCTATCCAGTATGTAACTTTTCAAAACGGACAAGCATCTGAAGTAACCATTAAAAGTATTGTTGAGCAAAAAGTACCTAAAGGCACTTTCAGCGTTCCTGCTGATTTCGACAAGATCACGATGGATGATCTAAAATCAATGAGCGGCGGCGGTAACTAAGCCAACCGTTTTATAATATTAAAGCCCGGTAGTTGTAGACTATCGGGCTTTGTTTTTTATGTGGATCGAGATCTTAATTCAATTCTGATGAAAGGCTGTTAACCCATTGCCCAAACAGGCGGGTTTCCATATCAACGGCTTTTTGCGCGTGGCCCTCCCAATCCGGCGAGAACTTTTGCAGCTGGTTTATCATTTCTTCCAGGTGGCCTTCTTCTTCTAAAATAATAGATTTTACGTTGACTTTACTGTTTACCGCATCCAGCGCGTCCTGGTAAATTGGGTAAAGTTCATCGGCACGTACTTCAATGGCATAGGTTACTAAAAGGTAGGCCGCAAAACGCAGTTCGGCGCCCGTTAGGTGCAGTTCCTTTTTCAGGTAACGGCACACATCGATATCCAATTGGTTCAAATAGTATTTACTGAACGCGGGGGCAATCAGGTATTGCGCAGCATAGGTTGGTAATTCTTTACCTGTTTTTTCTATCTGCTTTTTTAGGTAGAACGCATGGCGATGTTCTTCGGCAGCGTGTTTTAGTATGATGTATGTAACCGTAGCCGGGTCTTCGCTTGCAGAGATCTTACGGGCACCCGTGTTCTCCATTAGCGATAGTGTATTTAACCAACGCGCGTGCAGCTGGTTATCGGCAATTATCTGAGGTAATATTGTGTTTAGTTCCATAGTTTAGATCTCATCAAGGGCTTGCCCAATGGTGGTGTAAATGTAATCGAGTTCGGTATCAGTTATGCAATATGGGGGTAAAATGTAAATAATGTTACCCAAGGGCCGCATAATTATTCCTTTGTCTAAAAAGTAATGGTACAGCCTATCTCGCAAGCCGCTAAAGTAAGATGTATTGTTACCCGTTTCCCATTCCAGTGCCAGTATGGTACCTGTTTGGCGGGTGGTACGTATGGATTTATGGCCTTTAACCTTCTCTGCAAAAACCATGTGCATAGTAGCTATCCGGTCAATATTTTGTTGGGTTGTTGGATCCAGGAACAAGTCTAAACTTGCCAGGGCTGCCGCGCAGGCTATTGGGTTGGCGGTGTAAGAATGCCCGTGAAAAAGGGTCTTCATTTTATCATCAGACAAGAAAGCATCGTAAATTGCCTGCGTACAGGTTGTAAGCCCGAAAGCCATAGTACCACCAGTAAGCCCTTTGGAAAAGCACATGATATCCGGCTGTGTTTGCACATGGTTGCATGCAAAAGGTTTCCCGGTGCGGCCAAAGCCTGTGAACACCTCGTCATCAATTGTTAGCACACCTTCTTTTTTGCAATGGGCCAATAACTCGTCCAGATACTTTGACTCATACATGATCATCCCTGCAGAGCCTTGCACCAATGGCTCGAATATAAAAGATGAGATCTGAGATTTGAGATCCGAGATCTGAGCTTTCAGCGCCTCAATGTTATCGGCGGTTGGTAGGTCAATAAACTCAACTTCAAACAAAAGGCTGTCGAAAGCTGCGGTAAAGGCACTTCGGCCGCTTACCGACATGGCGCCAAACGTATCACCATGATAAGCATTTTTAAACGCCATTATCTTAGTACGCTGCTCGCCTTTGTTATGCCAGTATTGCAGGCACATCTTTATGGCGACTTCGATAGCGGTAGAGCCGTTATCCGAGTAAAAAGCCTTGGCCTGGTTGTTTGGTAATATAGCCAGCAAACGCTCGGCCAGTTCAACGGCACCGGGATGGGTAAAGCCTGCAAATATGGCGTGCTCCAATACAGTCAATTGTTGTGCAACCTTTTTGGCGATATACGGATGAGAGTGGCCGTGGATATTTACCCACCAGGATGATATGGCATCAATATATTTTTTACCATCCTCGCCGTACAGGCAGGTGCCCTCGCCCCTAACAATTGGGACTGGCGGCTGTGCAGTTTGCATTTGGGTATAGGGGTGCCAGATAACTTTCAGGTCGCGTTCGGCTAAATTCATATTGTTTTTAATAACAGGTCGGCAACGTATTGGTCGGTTGGGAAGGTAAAGGCATCAACGGTAAGATCGCTCAACTTTACCCAACGGAAAGATTGTAGAATATCACCCTCTCCCTCAAAATCAAACACCTCCGTTTTTGTATTAAAACGTAAATCGGAAACTGCTTTAACAAGATAGTATACGCTGATGATCTGCGAATCGTTAAAGGCCGATTTTACAAAAAAATCGGTCGTGTAAAAATGGCTGATCACTTCAACTTCGGTATCACATTCCTCAATAAACTCGCGCTTAAGGCCTTCTATCAATCCCTCACCATACTCCAATCCCCCACCGGGGAATTTTGTGAATTGCATACCGTATTCCTGCTCGTCGCTGATCAATACTTCGTTAGCATCGTTAATAAGCAAACCGTAAACCCGTACGTTGAAAAATTTCTTACTCATAATGCTTTTTGTTGCGCATCACTTTATCCATCGTCCACGGGATATCTTCTGTTTTGGCCTCACTCCTGATGGGGCAATTGGGCATACTGCAGTAGTGGCAGCAATAGGGCAGGCACGGGTCGGTGTGAATAAAAAATTCGGTTACGATTCCGGCATTTCTATTTACCAATTGCTCTACCAGTTTAACCTCCTCGTGCACCCGGTTCAAATCGAAATAATTGGGTAACGTAAGGTGGCAATCGATATGCAGCTCGTTACCATATTTTTGGGCGCGAAGGTTATGGATATCTATCCACTCTTCGCGGCGTTGTTCGCCCAATACCTGCACTACATCATTTACAATAGTAAAGTCAGTTTCGTCCATTAACCCCGCAACAGACCGGCGGATAAGTTTATAACCGGTAAATAATATATAAAAGCCTACCAGGATAGACAGCACACTATCCAGCCAAAGTATTTTAGTAAAATAAATAAGCAGCAAGCCCACAACAAGCCCGCAGCTGGTAACCGTATCGGTAAGCAAATGCCTGCCATCTGCCTCAATGGTGATAGAACGCAAGGTTTTCCCTTTGTTGATCATATAATAACCCAAACCGCCATTGATAGCACCTGTAACACCAATAATAATTGCACCCAGCAACAGATCATGAATAACTTCAGGATAAAAGATACTATAAGTTGATTTGAAAATGATAATGAGGCCCGCGATACCTATTAAAGCGCCTTCAATAAACACCGAAAAATACTCCACCTTACCGTGGCCGTAAGGATGGTTCTCATCTCGCGGTTGCGAGGCCAGGTATATGCTGAAGAACGCGAACGAGCTTGCTACGACGTTCACAATACTTTCGGCAGCATCAGTTAGTACAAAGTTAGAGTTTGTTAAAAAATAGGCGCCAAATTTCATCACCATGAGGATTGCCCCGGTAATTAGCGACATTAAAATTATTCTTTTATGTTCCTTCAAAACCCAACCTTTTTAGAGAGGCCAAACTTAAGGATTTTTAACTTTTACATCCGATTAAAATGTAACATGTTTGGGTTGGAATAGTCTGGCACCATTTATTTTATTGTAACACATTGGTAATTTATCCTTCAATACATAATAGATATAGTTTATAGGATATCGCAAAAGGTGTGCAAACAAATTTTCTATATTTGCCGCATCAACAAAAACAACAATATGAGCGCATTAAGTAACAGGATAAACAACCTGTCAGAATCCCAAACCATTAAAATGGCTAAAATGGGCCGCGAATTGGCTGCTAAAGGTGTAGATGTAATAAGCCTTAGCTTTGGAGAGCCGGATTTTCATACTCCTGAACACATCAAGGAGGCCGCAAAAACAGCTATGGATAAGAATTTTACTTACTATACCCCTGTTGCTGGCTATCCTGACCTGCGCAAGGCTGTTGTTGGTAAGCTAAAGAACGAAAACAACCTGGATTATACCGACACGCAAATTGTAGTTTCTACAGGTGCTAAACAAGCGCTTGCCAACACGGTTTTGTGTTTGGTTAACCCCGGCGATGAAGTTATTATCCCTACCCCTTACTGGGTTTCATACTCCGAGATCGTAAAACTTGCCGAAGGTGTTAGCGTTTTTATCGACACCACTGTTGAAAGCAACTTTAAAATAACTGCCGAGCAATTAGAGGCTGCCATCACACCGAAAACTAAATTGTTCATGTTCTCTTCGCCATGTAACCCTACGGGCAGTGTTTACAGCAAAGAAGATTTGGCGATCCTTGCTAAAGTATTTGAAAAGTACCCGGAGATTTACATCCTGAGCGATGAGATTTACGAACATATCAACTTCATTGGCGGGCACGAGTCAATCGCCCAGTTCGAGAGCATTAAAGACCGCGTGGTGATAGTTAACGGATGGTCTAAGGCGTTCGCCATGACCGGCTGGAGAATTGGTTATACCGCATCTAACAGCGAAATTGCTGCCGCTTGCGATAAGATCCAGGGCCAAATAACATCGGGTACTTGTTCAATTACCCAAAAAGCCGGCGTTGCAGCTTACACCGGTGGTTTAGAAACGGTACATCAAATGCGCGAACAGTTCCAAAAACGCCGCGACCTTGTTTACGGTTTATTAAAAGAGATACCGGGTGTTAGTGTTAACCTGCCCGATGGCGCTTTCTACTTCTTCCCTAACGTTACTTCATTCTTCGGTAAAAGTTTTAACGGTAAAACCATTAACGATGCTGATGAACTAAGTATTTTCTTATTGGAAGAGGCACATGTTGCAACGGTGGGCGGTGATTCATTCGGCGATAAAAAGTCGATCCGTATATCTTACGCGGCCGCCGAAGATAAATTGATAGAGGCTGTAAAAAGGATAAAAGAAGCCCTGGCTAAATTGGTCTGAACCCAAATCAATAATTGATTGATTCTGTCGAATTCAGCTGTTCAGTAATTGTTTAATTCTCTAAATTCCTATTCAGACAGAAGCATAAAAAAGCCCCTCGCCAAATTGACGAGGGGCTTTCTGTTAAGTAGAATACCGGAATATTATAAACCGAAACCGTAAGCTAAACGAAGACCAATAGCGCCAAAGTTATTGCTTTGACCAGAATAGTTTTCATAACGAACACCTACATCCCATGATTTGTTAGCCCAACCTACACCTGGTGATGCCAATAATTTTGTATTAGTACCACGATCAGGGCCACCTTCATACTCAGCATAACCTGATGTTTCAAATGCAGCACCTACTTCACCGCTAAAATATATGTTTTTGTTAACAAATGCTTTAATACCGGCCTTAACTGGTATCATGCCATATGATTTGCGATTAATACCTGAGTTTTCAACTTCTTTACCAAAAAAGTTTAAATAACCAGATGTTAGGGTAAGGCCAATATTATCTGCAACGCCATATTGTAAACGCGGTGTAATACCCACACCTACATTTGAAATATCGCGTAATCTACCAGTTGGTAATAAACCTTCTACACCTATACCGAAACGTAAACCGCTTCCGATAGTTTGTGCATTAACATTTGTCCCGATAAATAGAGCTGCTATTGTAAATGCTGCTGCTATTAATTTTGTCATTTTTTTCATTGTTGTGTTTTTTTGTAATACAATCATTAATTGTTATACATCGCCTTGTTCAAATACTTTGCCATTGTGCCAAAAAACACTCAAATCATTGTTTTTATACCGTCATAAAATTTGGTATGACAAAACAAGGGACGGCTTACGTGCTGATAGTCAACGAGATTTTTGCGTATTATTTGTCCTAAAAAAGCTGTATTAAATTTACGTTTTCGACATTTGTTAATAACATCATGACATATTAGCAGATTATAGAATGGTATTATTGGCAATAATTAATAGGACAATTGACAATATTACATCTATTTATCACCCTAAATTTCATCCGTTTTTCATGCCATTTTTATCTGTGCGATAAAATTTAATAAAAAAAGCCCCCGTTGGTTAAACGAGGGCTTTGTGAAATCATGATTGCGGGTCCGTCTCCGCGTCGGGTTTATAATCCTTCTCCATTTCGGCGAGTTTAGCGTCGCCATAAGAGAATTTAGTGATGATGTAATATAAAACCGGTACTATAAATATGGCAAGCGATGTTGCCATAAGCATACCGCCAAACACGGTCCAGCCAATGGTTTTGCGGGATTCGGCACCTGCGCCTGATGCGAACAGTAACGGTAGCACCCCCAATATAAACGCCAACGACGTCATAATGATCGGCCTTAAACGAAGCCTTACAGCTTCAAGGGTTGCTTTCTCGAGGTTCATGCCCCTATCCACACGTTCCTTCGCAAACTCTACGATCAGGATGGCGTTCTTAGCCGCCAAACCTATCAGCGTTATTAAACCAATTTGCGCGTAAACGTTATTGGTTAAACTTGGTTTAAACCATAAGAACAGGATAGCGCCAAATGCACCCAGTGGCACCGCCAGCAATACCGAAAATGGTACCGACCAGCTCTCGTAAAGTGCAGCAAGGAACAGGAACACAAAGCCTATAGAAAGGGCAAATATGTAAATGGTTTTTGACCCCGATAACAATTCTTCGCGGCTTAAGCCAGAAAACTCGTACCCATAACCCTGCGGCAATGTTTCGGCAGCAACTTCTTTTAAGGCTGTAATGGCGTCGCCACTACTAAAGCCCGGTTTGGTACTACCATTTATCTCAGCAGAACGGAACAGGTTATAGTGTGAAATTAGTGGCGCGTTCTCAATAACCTTATAACTGGTTAAAGTACTTAAAGGCACCATAGCACCTGCCTCGTTACGTACAAAGTACTGGCCTATATTGGCAATATTGGTACGGTAATTTGTATCGGCCTGTGCCACTACCCTAAAGTTACGGCCGTAAACGGTAAAGTCGTTCACGTAAGCACTACCCATGTAAGTTTGCAGGGTGGCGTTCACATCCGAGATCTTGACGCCCAATTTTTTGGCTTTCTCCCTGTCTATGGTTAACTGATAAGCCGGTGTATGCGCTCCAAAGAAAGTAAATGCTTTTGCAATTTCGGGGCGTTTATTAACAGCGGCTACAAAGGTGTTCAGTACCTTTTCAAAGTTCTTGATATCGCCACCTGCTTCTTTTTCCTGTAATATGAACGAGAACCCGCCTGTGTTACCTAAGCCCGGGATGGCCGGCGGAGATATAACAACCACGCTGGCCTCCTTAAATTTGGCCAGTTTTTTTTGTATCAAAGCAATAACACCATTTAGTTTGTCTTCATCTTTTGTACGTTCTTCCCACGGTTTAAGCTGCACAAATATGGTTGCACTGTTACTTTTGGTAGCAAAGTTAACCGCGTTCAATCCACCTAATGCCGCGTAATGGTTAATAGCCTTTACGGTTTTAAGCGTATCCATCATTTCGTGCAACACCGCTACAGTACGCTCGGTTGATGAACCCTCAGGTAAATCATAAGTAACATAGATACGGCCCTCATCCTCTAAAGGTAAAAAGCCCGATGGTTTGCTTCTGAATAACAGGACTGTCCCTATGACAATACAAACCAATATAATTACAACGAATTTAGAGTTTTTGATCCCCTTGTCTACCGTGTTACGGTAACGGCCGGTAACCCTGTCGAACCACTGGTTAAATTTGTAGAAGAACTTATTTAAGCCGGTTGATTTTTCATCAATTTTATGCGGACGTAATAGTATGGTACACAATGCTGGTGTAAGTGATAATGCCACAAAAGCCGAGATCAGTACCGATATGGCGATGGTTATCGCGAACTGCTGGTATAAACGGCCAACAATACCCGGCACAAAACCTACCGGTACAAACACCGCCGCAAGGATCAATGCGATAGCGATAACCGGTGCCGAAATATCTTTCATGGCATGGTGCGTTGCATCTTTGGGCGACATGCCCTCTTCGTCCATATAATGCTGTACGGCCTCAACAACCACAATTGCATCATCTACCACAATACCAATTGCCAGTACAAACCCGAATAAGGTAAGCGTGTTAATGGTGAACCCTAATGGAACGAAAAAGATGAAGGTACCCACAATAGATACCGGGATAGCCAGTACCGGGATAAGTGTTGTACGCCAGTTTTGCAGGAACAAGAATACCACCACAATTACCAGCAGCAATGCAATCCCCAAAGTTTCGATAACCTCACGCAATGATACCTTTACCACAGTAACCGACTCGAACGGAACTACGAAATCGATATCTGCCGGGAACGATTTTTTAAGCTCGTTCATAGTAGCGGTTATATTATCGGCAGTTTGGATAGCGTTACTGCCCGGTGCCTGGTATATTAACAGGTATGATGCCCTTTTACCATCAACAAACGAGTTACCCGCGTAATTAAACTTACCCAGCTCTACACGTGCAATATCTTTTAAATGTACTACAGCGCCAGTTTGTGGTATAGTTTTAACCACCACATTCTCAAATTCCGATTTATTAGTTAAACGGCCTTTTACCAATACCGAATACTCAAAGGTTTGCCCCTTCATTTGCGGTGTAGCACCTACCGTACCTGCAGCTACCTGGGCATTTTGCTCGGCCAAGGCAGCCGTAACATCTGCCGATGTCATATTAAGGGCAGCCAACTTATCCGGCTTAAGCCAGATACGCATACTAAAGTCATCGGCACGCGTAAACACGTCACCCACGCCTTTGGTACGCAATAGCGCATCCTTAATAAATACGTTGGTATAGTTGTCTGTAAACGTAACATCGTGCGATCCTTTTGGCGAGTACATGGCCACCAGCATCAAAATACTTGGGTTACGCTTACGTACTATCATACCCAAACGCTGTACTTCTTGCGGCAGGGTTGGCAGGGCTATACCTACACGGTTCTGCACATCAAGCGCGGCATTATTAATATCTGTACCAACTTCAAAGTTAACGGTCATGCTCATGGCGCCGTTACCTGTACTGTTACTTTGCAGGTAGGTCATACCGGGGGTACCGTTTACCTGTACCTCTACGGGGGTGGCAACGGTTTGCTCAACCGTTAAGGCATCGGCACCGGTATAGGTACCAGTTACCTGTACGGTAGGCGGTGTAATTTCGGGGTATTGCCCTATGGGGAGGCTCGACATGGCCAGCAACCCAACGATCAGTATAACCAGTGAAATTACTATAGCGGTTACCGGGCGTTTTATGAAAGTATCTGCGATCATTATATATGTCTTTTGCTTAAAATATTGGGGGCGGGCCCCATTTTAAAATTATCCCTTAAACTATTTTGCAGGGGCAGCACCCGGCGCTGCAGCCGGAGGGCCAAGCGTTATTTTACCACCATCGCGCAGGCGTTGAAAACCTTCGGTGATGATCTTCTCGCCCGGTTTAACACCTTCCATAATAACTACGTTGCTTTGTATGCGGGGGCCTAATTTTACCTTAACCTGCTTAGCAATGGTATCCTGAGATACAAACACGAAAAACTCGCCCATTTGCTCGGTAATGGCTTTGTAGGGCACCTGTACACGGTCGCCCGAGTCATCATTCAATACCTGTAATACGCAGCTCATGCCGTCTTTTAGCTGGTCATCAGCATTAGGGAACTGCACCCTTACTTTAATTGTACCTGTATGGTCGCTCACGCCACGGTCAATAGCGAATACCTTGCCCGGTTTGTTAAAGGTTTGGCCATCGGCAGTCTGTAGTAAAAAGGTGGTGTCTGTACTTGCTTTCTGTAGTTTGTAAAAGCGGTTAATATCTTGTTCGTTTATTACCACATCTACACCAATTGGGTTACCTGTTGATATGGTGTTTAACAAGGTAGTACCCGGCGATACCTGGGCGCCTAACTTAACCTGTGAAATACCTATACGGCCCGTGAACGGCGCCCGGATGGTCGCGTAAGATAGATCGGTAGCTGCCGATGCTACCCCGGCCTGTGCCACAGCAACCTGGCTGCGGCTGGTTTCAAAAGAAGCGGTAGCCTGGTCAACCGTTTGGCGGGCCACGGCGTCTGCCTTTAGCAGCATGTTGTAACGGTCGATATCTTTTTGTGCTTTGCTTAAGTTTGCTTTGGCGCTAAGCAAGTTTGCTTTGGCCTGATCATAGGCAGCTACATATTTACGGCGGTCAATTTCGTACAAAGGGGCGCCTTTAGTTACCACGTCACCTTCTTTAAAAAAGATGCCGGTGATAAAACCACCAACCTGGCTGCGCAGTTCAACAGAGTTAAGCGCGGTTACAGTGCCCTGGTATTTATCGTAATAAAGGGCGTCAGATTTTTTGGCCTCTACTACATTTACAGGTGTAGGCGGCAAAGCGGCGGCGGCATCCTTTGGTTTTTTGTCACCGCATGACGATATGGTTATTAATGCGATGGCGGCGATGCAATAGGTATATCTATTTTTCATTATGAGTGTGTGTCGAGTGATGTTCGTGGTTATCTTATTAATTCAATAGGATTTGATATATTATTGTACAGTTTCAGGTTGTAACGTACCCAGCGACCTCTGCAGATCTATCTTGCTGGATAACAACTGGAACAACGCGTTATAATAGTTAAGCTCCGCGGTACGCAGGTCGGATTGCGATACAATTACATCCAGGTAAGTTTTGATACCCTCCCGGTATTGCAGGTCAACAACCTTATATACATCCTTTGCCAAAGTGACGTTCTCGTTCAGGATTATCCAATTGTTGTAGTTGCTTTTATAATCTGCCAGCGCCTGTGCATATTCGGTATTAATAGTGTTACGGCTGTTGATCAGGTCAAGGTCGCTGCGCTCTACCTGTAAACGCGCTTTGGCAAGGTTTTGCAAACGTTTACCACCCGTAAAAATCGGGAAAGTTAACGACAGGCCCGCAAATGATGTTGGGTACCCGTTGTTATACAGCTTAGAAAAACTATCGTTAAAATAAGCCAGGCTGTAACCGCCAGTTGCGGACAACGATGGCAAGAAACCCCATTTATAATAAGAAATATTTAAGCTTAACAAGTTCTTTTGGGTTTGCAATAGGCGGTATTCTACACGGTTGGTGTAATTTAACATTTGGTTCGTATCAATAACCGCCTCCGATGTTAAATGCGCCGAATCGTAAGTAAGCGCTAATCCTTTTTCAGGGTTGAAACCCATTATTTGTTTAAGCAAAGCGGTTTTGCTTTTTATAGCTTCCGACGTTTGCTTTTGCGATGCAAGCGAATTGTTTAGCGCGATAGTGGCTTGTTTGTAGTCCGTTTTATCAACCACACCCGCCTGGTAGCGCGAGTACGCATCTTTTAAACTACGGCGGAGCCTTACAATATCTTCCTTTATAATATCCAGCTGGCGTTGCGATAACAATACATCGTAAAATGCTTTGCTTACGTCAGATACTAC
The DNA here is from genome assembly GCF_054057495.1 of Mucilaginibacter sp. UYNi724. Lineage (NCBI taxonomy): Bacteria > Pseudomonadati > Bacteroidota > Sphingobacteriia > Sphingobacteriales > Sphingobacteriaceae > Mucilaginibacter > Mucilaginibacter sp. UYNi724. Next base: position 145,912 of record NZ_JBSRZI010000008.1, read on the forward strand.
GTCTATTTTACTGCTTTCGGTATTTTGTTTGTAATACTGCCTCGAGTATTTAGATGCGCGTGATGCCTGCAACACATCATTATTATATATAACCTGGCTGGCATTAACACCTAAGGTGGATACATTATGTGCTATGGCTAAGTTTTGCTGGCTTGTCCCGGTACCCGTACCTGTACCAGTGCCTGTACTACCAGTTGCTGTACCCGCTGCAACCTGAGCCGGCCTTTGAAAATAATGCTGGTACTGGTTGCTGCTGTTTATTTGCGGTAACCATGCCGATAATGCTATTTTTATATCACGTTCGTTAATTTGTTCATCGATATTAGCCTGCTTTAATTGTGGCTGGTTGCGCAGGGCAAATTCAATACTTTGTTTTAAGTTTACTACAGCTGTAGTGGTATCGGCCGGGGCCTGGGCAAATAACACTACCGGCGAAAAAAGTAGTATATTGTAAATGAATAGGTATCGTAGCTTTTTCATAAATGAGTAGATGCAACAAAAACGAAAATAAAAGAGAAAGGTTTCTCGTTATTTTCTGTGTAACTAATAGGAATGCCGAATATCTTATTTATCTAACCTAAATAAAAATCGACAACAGGATTATTACGTAATTAGGATATTTGAATGATAATTGATGCTATTTTCAATAAATTTCAAACAATTACAAAATAATGATAGCAATTAAATAAAAATTTTAATTAATTTGCCTGTTGGAAGTATATTAACATACTATTAAGGTAGTGTGTAAAAAATTTACATTCTCCATGCAAGTTGTAAGCTTATTCATGGTATTTTTACGAAAAATTTAAGAAGCGTTTATAAATGGTTAAAAAGTTACACGAGAAAATTGCCCAGTTCCAAGATGCAAATTTGATCAGGGCACAGGGACTGTATCCTTTTTTCAGGCCTATAGAGTCTGCCCAGGATACTGAAGTAATTATCGATAATAAAAGAGTCTTAATGTTTGGCTCTAATTCTTATTTGGGGCTAACTAACCATCCCCTTATAAAAGAAGCTTCAAAACAGGCTATTGACAAATACGGAACAGGCTGCGCAGGTTCCCGGTTTTTAAATGGCACACTGGATATTCACATTGAGTTAGAGAAAAGGCTTGCCCAGTATGTTGGGAAAGAGGCTACCGTATTATTTAGTACAGGTTACCAGGTAAACCTTGGCGTACTGTCATGCATCACCGGCCGTAACGATTATTTGATATTAGACGAATATGACCATGCCTGCATCATAGATGGCAGCCGTTTGTCTTTTTCTAAAGTTATTAAATATGCCCATAATGATATGGATGACCTGGCCCGCAAGCTGAGTATCCTGCCCGAAGAAGCTGTGAAGGTGATTGCGGTAGATGGTATATTTAGCATGGAGGGTGATATTGTTAAATTACCACAGATAGTTAAGCTTGCCGAAAAATTTGGTGCTAACATTATGGTAGATGACGCCCATAGCCTGGGTGTAATTGGCCATAATGGTGCCGGTACAGCATCTCACTTTAACGTTACCGATGATGTGGACCTTATTATGGGCACATTCAGCAAGTCTTTAGCATCGTTAGGTGGTTTTATTGCTGCCGATGCCGACACTATCGATTACATTAAACATCGTGCACGTTCTTTAATGTTTAGCGCAAGTATGCCTCCGGGCTCTGTAGCGAGTGTTATTGCTGCTTTAAATATCATTGAATCTGAACCTGAAAGGATGCAGAAACTTTGGGATAATACAAATTATGCCATGAAGCTTTTACTGGACGAAGGTTTTGACCTTGGCCCTACCGAAAGCCCGATATTACCTATCTACGTACGTGATAACTTTAAAACTTTCGCGGTTACCAAGCACTTGCAAAATGCAGGCGTATTTGTAAACCCTGTGGTATCGCCGGCTGTACCGTCAGACTCATCTTTATTGAGGTTCTCATTAATGGCAACCCACACGTTTGAGCAAATTGACGAAGCTGTTGAAAAACTGGTGCAAGCATTTAAGGTTGTAGGCGTAAACAACGATGCTGTTAAAGAAAATATATAACTCTTTAAAATATATGTAACTGCACCGTGCATGCACGGTGCAGTTATTAATCCCAACCATCATAAATGAAAAGAATTGTACCGGTGCAGTCAAAAAAAGACCTCGCTTCTTTTATTGATTTCCCGCATGACCTGTATAAGAACGACCCGCTTTACGTACCGGAACTGTTTATTGCCCAAAAGGACCTGTTAACCACACACCCGTTTCACAAGCACTCGTCATTACAAACCTTTTTGGCTTACGATGGCGATAAAATAGTAGGCCGCATAGCAGCCATATATAATACAAACCATAATAGCTTTAACAAAGTGAACGATGGTTTTTTTGGTTTTTTTGATTGTGTAAACGACCAGGAAACCGCCAACCTTCTGTTTGATACCGCTACCAAATGGGTTAAAGAAAAAGGCGCTCAAAATATCATTGGGCCGGTTAATCCGTCTACCAACGAAACATGCGGTTTATTGGTAAAAGGGTTTGATAAATCGCCGGTGGTGATGATGACCTACAATCCGGAATATTATATAACCCTGTTAGAAACTGCCGGTTTTAAAAAACAAACGGACCTGCTGGCCTGGTACTGGGATGGCGAGAACTACAATGATAAATCTTTAAAAATGCTGGATATGCTGCAGGAGCGTTTAAAACGCAACAGCAATGTGGCTATCCGCAAAATAAACCTTAAAAACTTTAAGCAAGAGGCCGATGCCCTGCGCGATGTGTATAATAAGGCCTGGGATAAAAACCTTGGCTTTTTCCCGATGACCAACGAGGAATTTGATTATACCGCTAAAGACCTTAAAATGATACTTGACCCCGATTTTGCCTTCGTGGCAGAGCAGGATGGTAAAATTGTAGGTTTTGGTGTAGCCATACCGGATATTAACCAGATCCTGAAAACGATTAAAAAAGGCCGCTTGCTGCCTACAGGTATCTTCAAATTATTATTAAATAAAAAGAAGGTAACCGGAATCCGTATCATGCTTTTAGGCGTAATTGATGGGTACCGTAAACTGGGCATCGAGGCATCGTTATACGGCAGCATTATTAAAGAATACAGGCGCAAAGGCTTAAAATATGCCGAAGCATCTTGGACGCTTGAAAACAATGACATGGTAAACCGTGCCATTGAAGCCATTGGCGGCGAGCAGTACAAAACGTACAGGATATACGAAAAGGCCATATAGTTGGCCAATCTTCATTTGCCTGTAATCTTTATACATTTATAAATTTTCAACCAAAAATTTATATTCTTTTGCCACACAATTACGGCTCCCCTATTGGCTTTAATTGTAATACTACGATAGTAACCGTGAGCGATCACTACTATATAAAAGCAACAATAAACTAAATAACCTATCACAAGTCTTATAAACTGCTTGTGACGGGTGGCATTATCCTTTAAAAACAACAGTAAGTAATGAAAATTAACATTAAACCTGCAGAAGGTAAATTAGGTATTTTAATTCCTGGTTTAGGCGCAGTAGCTACTACACTAATTGCCGGTGTTGAAGCTGTAAAAAAAGGCATTTCACAGCCTATAGGCTCTTTAACCCAAATGGGTAGCATCCGCTTAGGCAAACGTACCGAAGAACGCCATCCAAAAATTAAAGATTTTGTACCATTGGCTAACCTTAACGACATCGTTTTTGGTGGCTGGGATCTGTACGAAGATAATGTTTACCAGTCAGCTGTGAACGCTAAAGTACTTGAGCGCGACTTGTTAGACTCAGTTAGAGAAGGTTTAGAATCAATTAAACCAATGAAGGCTGCTTTTGATAAAAATTACGCTAAAAACCTTGATGGTACTTACGTTAAAACCGGTACCCGTCACGAACTTGCACAGCAGGTTATGGAAGACATCAAAAACTTCCAGAAAGACAACGGATTAGACCGCGTTGTATTAGTTTGGTGTGGTTCTACCGAGGTTTACTTCGAAGGTTCTGAGATCCACCAAACACTTGCCGCATTTGAGCAGGCTTTGTTAGATGATGACAAACGTATCGCGCCAAGCATGATATACGCTTACGCGGCATTAAAACTTGGTGTACCATTTGCTAACGGTGCCCCTAACCTAACGGTTGATATCCCTGCCATGATAGAACTGGCTAAGATCACCAAAACACCAATTGCAGGTAAAGATTTTAAAACCGGCCAAACTTTAATGAAAACTGTATTGGCACCAGGCCTTGCAGCACGGTCGTTAGGTGTACACGGTTGGTTCTCTACCAACATTTTGGGTAACCGCGATGGTTTGGTATTAGATGACCCGGATAACTTTAAAACTAAGGAAGTATCTAAATTAGGTGTGTTAGAAGATATTCTTCGCCCCGAGGATAACCCGGAACTTTATGGCGAGATCTTCCACAAGATCCGTATCAACTACTACCCGCCTCATGGCGATAACAAAGAGAGCTGGGATAACATCGACATTTTTGGCTGGTTAGGCTACAAAATGCAGATCAAGATCAACTTCCTTTGCCGCGACTCTATCTTGGCGGCACCTATCGCTTTAGATTTAGCTTTATTTTGCGATATGGCTAAACGTGCTAACATGAGCGGCATCCAGGAGTGGTTATCATTCTACCTTAAATCGCCGCAAACTGCGCCGGGTTTACATGCCGAGAATGACATCTTCAAACAATTGATCAAACTGGAAAATACGTTACGTTACTTAATGGGCGAAGACCTGATCACACATCTGGGCCTTGACTATTACGACGATATGTTCGCCGGTCAGTAATTTATAACAAAACACCTTAAAACTGGTTATTGCCTTAACGGGCGGTAACCAGTTTTTTATTTTAAAGGTTTTTAGGTTTAATTTAACGATATTCGCAACAAAACACAAACCTCCCCCCGAGGGTATTTTTGTTTAAGTTAAACTAATTACAGTATTTTTTACGTAGATAGTAACAAAGTGATAACAACACCGTCTACTACGTTGATACCGGGAATTGGGTTAATTAATAACCTCACGGCAAGGTTAAAACGTTTAGCCGGATTATTTAAAACATGAATGGCAACATTTGTTAAGGCGCAGGCCTCTTCTTTTATAGCATCATTAATTGACTTTCTGACTACGATAGTATGTAAGGAGGTTTTTTTGATTTGGTACGTTACGGCCAGCTTTATAGGAACAATAGGCGGCGGCGTTGCCAATTTCGCATTGGGGCGTAGCTGGGTTTTTAAAAAAAAGAAGAAAGAAAAAGCCATACCGCTGCAGGCGTTTAAATACCTGTTGGTTTGGTGTGGTAATTTAGCATTAAATACATTGGGCGTATTTTTAGTTACGCACTATATAAAATTAGATTATAAGATCTCAAAGATCGTTGTATCATTTACTGTAGGGATAACATACAATTATTTCCTCCAAAAGAAGTTTGTATTTGCATAATAGAATAACTTTTAATGAATTTCAAATACCCCTTTAAATACACATTTCTTGTATTTTTTTTACTATCAGGTTTCGCAGCGATAGCCCAAACTACTATTGTGACCGGTAAAGTTACCGATGGCGGCAACCGCGATGGTCTCCCATTTGTATCTGTAGGTTTTGTTGGCAGTAATATTGGTACCGTTACCGATAATACAGGCCATTACAGGCTGAGGGCAACAGGCACTTATAACCGCATTAAGGTAAGCTACATTGGCTTTAAAGATGCTACCTACAACGTTGCCCCGGGTATAGAGCAGGTGGTAAATATCCGGATGATACCTACCTCTACCTCCCTTAACGAGGTTAACATCCAATCGAAAAAGAAACCCAAATACGATAACGTAAACCCTGCAGTAGCGCTGATACGTAAGGTTATTGAAAACAAAGAAAAGAATCGGCCTGAGGCCTATAATTATGTAGAGTACAAAGAGTACGACAAGATGCTGTTCTCGCTTAGTAACTTATCTGATAAGGTTAAAGAGAAAAGACTTTTCCGCAAGTACAAGTTCGTGTTCGAAAATAAGGATAGCACAAGTTACCCGGGTAAAACCATATTGCCTATTTATCTGAAAGAGCGTTTATCGCAGGTGTATTACCGCAAGGCGCCCGAGGCTACCCGTAACGTGATACTGGGCGAAAAATCAGTTGATTTCGGGCCGGGATTTGACACGGAAGGTATAGGCCAATATTTTAAACACCTTTACGAAAAGGTGGATATTTACGATAACAGTAGTTTACTATTGGGCCGTGAGTTTTTAAGCCCGATTGCCAACACCGCGCCTAACTTTTACAAATACTTTATTACCGATACAATAACGCTGGAAAGCGGTAAAAAGCTGGTGCAATTAAGCTTTACCCCGCGCAACACCAACGATATTTTATTTGAAGGCGAGATCTATATCACCCTTGATGGTAATTACGCCGTACAAAGGGCCGGCTTAACCATCAACAAAAACATCAACGTAAACTTTGTGCGCACCATGCACGTTGACCAGGATTTTGAGTTGAGCGCAGATGGCCGTTACCACTTAAGCAAAAGCAACACATTTGCCGATTTTGGTATTACAGCCAAGCGCAAGAGTGGGTTATTTGGTACGCGAACGCTCACTATCAAAAATTTCGAGATCAATAAATCGCACCAGGACACTTTGTACAAGGCAAGGGCTGAACTGGAGGATGAAGACCTACGCAACCGCCCCGAAAGTTTCTGGACGGAGAACCGCCTGGATACCCTTACCACTGCCGAATCTAAAGTTTACAAGAACATCGACAGCCTGGTGCATATGCCATCGTTTAGGCGTACGGCAGATATTGTCAATTTACTGTTTGCCGGCTTTAAAAACTTTGGCAAGTTTGAAATTGGCCCTGCAAGTACCTTCTATAGCTTTAACCCGGTGGAGGGTTTCAGGCTGCGCGTTGGTGGCCGTACAACTGCCGATTTTAGCAAACGCGTATTTTTTGAAAGTTACGGCGCCTACGGTTTTAAGGATAAGAAATGGAAGTACTTATTTGCCGGTGCCTACTCGTTAAACGGAAAAAGCATTTACAGGTTCCCGCAGCATTATATCCGCGGTAGTTTTCAGCGCGATACAAAGATACCGGGCCAGGAGCTTCAATTTATACAGGAAGATAACTTTCTGCTCTCCTTTAAGCGTGGCCGAAACGATAAATACTACTACAACGACATTTACAAAATTGATTATCAAAGTGAGTACGAAAATCACTTCTCGTACCACGTCGGCTTAAAAAAACTGATGGAAACCCCGGCGGGCAGCTTATCCCCGTTCATTAATACACAAGGCACAAATACCTTTAACACCTTAACCACCTCAGAGGTTACCATTGGGGTACGGTACGCGCCGCACGAGCAGTTTTACCAGGGTAAATTATTCCGCGCGCCAATCATCAACCAGTACCCAAAGCTATCGCTTGATTACACCAAGGGCTTAAAGAACGTGCTTGGTGGCGAGTATGGCTACGATAAAATTGCCTTTAGGGGCGATAAACGCTTTTATTTGGCGCCGTTCGGATTTTCGGATGTGGTGGTTGAAGGTTCAAAAACCTTCGGACAGATCCCTTACCCGTTACTAAACATCCACCGGGCCAACCAAACATTTTCCTACGTGATAGATTCATATAACTTGATGAACTTTTTAGAGTTTGTGAGCGATAAATCGGCAAGTATAATTATCGATCATCACTTTGGCGGCTACTTCTTCAACAAAATACCCTTGTTTAAAAAGCTAAAATGGCGCGAAACAATATCAGGTAAAGCATTGTGGGGCGGTTTAAGTGCCGAAAACACACCATCTTTGCACCCCAACTTATACCAGTTCCCGGTTGATGAAAATGGCAACCCTATTACTTATGGTTTAGGCAAAACGCCTTATATTGAAGGAAGCGTGGGCATCGAAAATATTTTTAAATTTATACGTGTAGACTACGTTAAGAGATTTACTTACCTGGACCACCCCGATATTGCGAAGTGGGGTATCCGTGTAAAAATCAAATTTGACTTTTAATCAATATTTAGTAATTTTCATTTACATACATTTGCCACCGAAATGGAATCACAGACATCAGTACGCACAAGCCTTCAACTGGGGATATACAAAGTTATCGACCCATTTGTTAAGCTCCTGATCAAGATAGGTTTAACGCCTAATGCGGTTACTTCTATCGGGTTTGTTTTAAATGTTGGCGTGGCTGCAATATTTATTATTGGTGCCGAGGATGGCAACCGCGGCGATCTAAGTTACGTAGGTTGGGCCGGTGCCCTTATCCTGTTTGCCGGCCTATTTGATATGCTTGACGGGCAGGTAGCCCGTTTGGGTAACATGAAATCGGTTTTTGGCGCTTTGTACGATTCTGTTTTAGACCGCTACAGCGAACTGATCATGTTTTTGGGTATCTGTTACTATCTTGTTGCACACCACTACTTCTTAAGCTCTATTTTCGCGTTTATAGCCCTTATCGGCTCCATGATGGTTAGCTATGTGCGTGCCCGTGCCGAAGGCTTGGGTGTTGACGCTAAAGGCGGCCTGATGCAGCGCCCCGAGCGTGTGGTTACAATAGGTTTATTCGCTATTTTTTGCGGCGTTGCCTCATCATACCTGCCCGCCGATTACAAATTATATATCCCCGGTATAAAATGGCACGTTTTTGAAACCATGACAATCTTCACCTTCCCTATCGCTGTGCTTGCGGTTTTAACAAATTTAACAGCCTTTAAAAGGTTGGTTAATGCAAAAAAAGCATTGGACGAGAAAGAGAATGAATAAAAGCCTGTTAAAATTTTGTACTATACTTTTTGTGGTTTTTGCAATGGCTTTATTTAATGCCGCTGCTAAGCACGGTACAATACAGCAAACAGATACTGCAAAGACGCGCACCGATGATAAAGGCCTTGCGTATCCTACCCCACCGGCAAACCCTAACCGTTTATTTTATCTGCAACGGTCGCCAAATATTAACGCGCTTTCTTACGATATCAATATTGATAAGGCAACCGGCAAACCCGATGAAGATTCGCCCCTGCACATCTATTGGTTAAGGTATGCCGAAGGGCACGGAGAAACATCCGAGTTAACTTATATACAGCGTAAATTTGCTTACGGCGTAACCTCGACCAACCTGGGGAACGATAAATATGATATCAGATTAATGTCATACAAAAAATTTCCGCTTACTTTAATGAAGGCAGCCGACGGAAAATATCATATCTTCGCATTTGTGTCCAAAAAGCAGATTCAGCTTCAAAATATATTTATTAAAATAGAAGGTGGTTCTATGTGGTCGCCAAATGTTATTTTTGTAGAAATGAATGGTAAGGATCCGGTTAACGGCAAACAAATTACCGAACGTTTTAAACCCTGATTACTATGGCAAAGAATTTCGTATCAAACTCGCAGGAGAGTGTGAGGATGTTTAAAAGCAGTTTTTTAGAAAGCTTATCAAAAGTGCACTACTTTGTGCCTCTTATAATTTTTGTACCCGTTATTTTTGTAAGCACTTATTTTGCTTATGATAAAGGCATTGGCGTTGGTAACTACATTTGGCTGTTTATAGCCGGCCTTTTCATCTGGACGCTTACCGAATACATTATGCACCGCTTTGTGTTTCATTTTGTGCCAAAACAACAATGGGCGCTGCGTTTGCACTTTATTTTCCACGGTGTACATCACGATTATCCGAGCGATGCGAAACGTTTGGTGATGCCACCATCGGCAAGTATCCCGTTGGCTACAGCATTTTACTTTTTGTTTAATGCGTTATTACCGGCCAACTATATTTTCGGTTTTTTCCCGGGCTTTATTTTAGGCTACCTGGTTTATGATATATCGCATTATGCTATACATCACTTTAACTTTAAAGGGAGCTTTTGGAAAGCCATTAAACAACACCACATGCTGCACCATTACCAGGACCCTACCAAAGGTTACGGTGTAAGTTCACCACTGTGGGACAAGATTTTCAATTCAGATTTCATTAAAAAGCAGAATGGCTAACGCTGTTGGCAATGATATACAGGTAAATGCAAAAACTATAAGTATTGTTACCGGTGTATCAATTGCGTACCTCATCCTATCGTACCTTTTAGTCGGTTTTAAAACCGATCAGCTTATTCTGCTTGGCCTATTTAACTCATTGTTTTATGCATCGGTAGTTACGCGCAAGTTTATTTTGGGCTTCACCATTTTTATTGTGTACTGGGTTATCTTCGATTATATGAAGGCGTTCCCCAACTATAATTATAATGATGTAGCTGTAGGCGGCTTGTATCGTGCCGAAAAAGACTTGTTTGGTATAGCCTACCACGGCACCGTTCTTACCCCTAACGAGTATTTACGCCTGCAAGGCACCAATGTTTTAGATACCATGGCAGGCCTGTTTTATCTGTGCTGGATCCCGGTACCGCTTGCCTTTGCAGCTTACCTGTTTTTTAAGAATAAACGCCAGTTTTTATATTTTTCGTTAACTTTTGTGTTGGTGAATATGCTGGGTTTTGTAGTTTACTACATATATCCTGCTGCACCACCCTGGTATATCCAATTTCACGGCTTTAACTTCCATCCGTTAACACAGGGCAATACGGCCGGTTTGGCAAGGTTTGATAAGCTTTACAATGTAAACCTCTTTAAATCTATTTACGCCAAAGGGTCAAATGTGTTTGCTGCTATGCCATCTTTGCATTCTTCATATCCGGTTATTGTGCTTTATTACGGTATTAAGAACCGCCTGGGGCTTATCAATTGGTTTTTTGGCGTAGTTATGATCGGTATTTGGTTTACAGCCGTATATGCCAGTCACCACTATGTGCTTGATGTTTTAGCGGGCATAACCTGCGCCTCGTTAGGTATCTTGATCTTTAACCTGGTGCGGTCCAGATCGGCCCGGCTTAACGCCTTCCTGGATAGGTATGAACGTGTGATACAATAATTGTATCAATATGCCAATACTGTACACTTTTATATACTGCCATATTTAACTGTTAATAAATTTATTAATGTGGACATCTATTTATCGGGCATATAAGTGGCTATAAATCAATCTTATTGTAATATTATAGTAGTTTATTGTACCTTGCACGCCCCGCAGCAAAGCAGCGGTAATAAAGGGCATACATTTTGAACAGCGTATCATGTCTCCCAATTGAGATGAAGCAGATGAAAAAACTTTTTATACTTTTCACATTTATTTTAGCCGCTACAACATTTGCCGCGCGTGCCGATGACGTTGATAAAGACAGCATCGACAGCCTGAAACAAAAACTACAGCTTACCACCAACGATACGCTTAAAGGTGTTATCTATACCCAAATAGCTTCAGAATACTTAAAGTTTGACAGGCAGCCAAACCGCAACCTAAAAGCTTATTACCAAACAGAGGCTATTCACTACACTTTACTTGCCCTGCATAACTACAGCTACTACGAAGATACCACCGGCATCCGCGGAAGCTTTGATGACCTTGCGCATGTGTATGTTGCCCAACGCAAATTCAGCGAGGCCAAATGGTTCACGTTGCAATCGAATAAGATCTCGCGTCAAATTAAAGACATCCCAAATATCATCAACTCCCTGGTAAAATTATCAGCCATTAAAATGGAGCTGAAAGAATATAAAATGGCTTTGCGAGATTTGAATGAGGCTTTAAAATGGTCGTCAGGTAACAATATGCCTAAATTAGAGGCCGTGGTACAACAGAATTACGCCTACCTCTACAACCGCCTAAAGGATTACGAAAAAGGCGACGCCGCCGAAAAACGCGCTACCGAATTAGGGGCGCAAGCACAACTTGACGATGAAAAACCAGTTAGTATCAGTTTTGATAATACTATTGCAAAACCTGTTGTAGTTAAAAAGAAAAAGGTATTAGTTTCCACAAAAAAAAACGCAAAGTCAGTTGCTGTAGGTAAGTTGGCATCGTTGTAGTCTCCCCCCAACCTTCATAAATAATTATTGCATTGGTTATATAAATTTAAACCATAACCCGTCAATCGTGTCATAACTATCGATATGATGAAATACATTTTTGGCGCGATAATCTCCGTTTCTATACTCACATTTAGCTCATTCACGTTTATAGGCGATAGCGGCAATAACACTTCTTTTAAACAGGAGTTTTTAGACCTGATAAACAAAACGCGAGGTAAGGGCTGCAAGTGTGGCAGCACATATTATCCCCCTGCCCCACCCTTGGTATGGAATGATGACCTGGAAGAAGCAGCTAATGGGCATGCGAAGGACATGGCCAAACAAAATTATTTTAGCCACGAAAGCAAGGATGGCCGAACCATGAATACCCGCATTGTTACCGCCGGTTATTCATTTAAAGGATGGAAAAGTTTTGCAATTGGCGAGAATATTGCCTTTGGACAAACCAGCATCCCCGAAGTAATGGCAGGATGGTTTAAAAGCGAAGGCCACTGTAAAAACCTGATGAACCCGGGCTTTAAAGAAGTTGGCGTAGCCGAATATAATAAATATTGGGTACAGGATTTTGGCGGCCGCGAAGCGTTTAGCGAGGAACAGCAAAAATTGATTAAAAGCGGCAAGTACCGTTTGATACAAAAGGGGCCCGGATATTAATTATTCGGGCTTTTCTGCTTTTTCTACTTTTGGGCCGCGCAAGTGTAGCACCAATCCATTCAAGAAATTACGCAGTAACTGATCTTTACATGGTTGAAAGTTTGGATGGTCTTCGCTCCGGAAGATGGCGCTCAACTCCGTTTTAGTGGTGCGAAAATTAGCCAGTTTTAGTATCTCGACGATCTGGTCATCGCGAAGCTGAAGTGCCACGCGAAGCTTTTTCATGATATCGTTATTGCTCATGCTGCAAATATAAGTTATTGTTAGTTATCCATCCAACCCATCAACTGCATAACCCGCGTAAACTCGTCTTGCAATTTCGCCTTTATAATTACCTCTTGCCCCGTAACCGGATGCATAAAGCTTAACTGCGAGGCATGCAGCAGCATGGTTTCCATCTCCCAGGTTTCTTTAAAAAATTTGTTCTGCTTATTGCAGCCGTGTGTGCGGTCGCCAATAATTGGGTGGAATATGTGGGCGAAATGCTTGCGGAGTTGATGCATCCTTCCCGTCTCCGGCGATGCTTCTATCAGCGAATATCTTGCGGTAGGATGGCTGCCAAAAGGCACATCCAGTTCTGCCCTTTGCAGGGTAACGTATTTTGTTAACGCTTCCTGCAAGGTTCCATTCTCTTTGCGTAGTGGGTAATCTATCTCTTCGGCATCGGGCGTGTAGCCACGTAGCACGGCCAGGTATTTCTTTTTTACCCGGTTCTCCATAAAGGCCTGCTGCATGGCTATCTCGGTAGGCTTATCAAAAGCGAATAGCAATACCCCTCCTGTTTTCCTGTCTATGCGGTGCGCCGGGTTAACCTTTTTGCCTATCTGATCGCGCAGCATCTGCAACGCAAATTCTTCGGCATCGGCAGCGATGGATGAACGGTGCACCAGCAAACCATGCGGCTTATTAATGGCAATTAAGTTATCGTCCTGATATAGTATTTCAAGCATAAATCAGAGTTAAAAATGGAGGTGTCTCAGGGTGTCCCATTGTGTCTCACAGTGGGACACCCGCTTAAAAAATATAAGTAATTTATATACATATAGTTATGAATATAAATTAAAGTTTAAAATGAAGCACTTTTTATTTTATTTAAAACGCAAATATTTGATTACCAGCATTTTACAATTTACAAATACATCTTGTCATAAAAAGTGGGACAGTACAATGCATCTATCCAATCGCAAACTGAAATTGCCCGGTAATTTGGTTAAGCACATTGCTCTCGCCCGGTGTCCTCGGTAGCGGGTCTATCACAAAAACGGGGCTTTCCTCGTTTCGCGAAGCAACACATACATGCGTATTGCCGGCATATTCGGTAAACATTTTAAGTGCAAGATCGGGGCAATTGTTATCCTTTGATAAATGCGCCAGCAAAACGTGGCTCATGTAATCAGGTTTATGTTCGATGAACATATCCAGTGCCTGCTTATTGGATAGGTGCCCCTTCCCGCCGCGGATACGGCGTTTCAAAAAGAACGGATACCTGCCCTGCTCCATCATTTCCTCGTCGTAGTTAGCTTCCAGGAAAATAGCGTGGCATTGCGCTAAATGGCGGATCAGGTGTTCGCAGGGAGCGCCGATATCGGTAAATACCCCTATGCGGGTATCGCCGTTGCTGATCATGAAACTGTGCGGTTCCACAGCATCATGGTGTTTGGGGAAAGGCATTACCTCAAGGCTGCCTATCCTCACCGACTCATACGACCGTAAACTAATGCAAAGCTCGCGCGGTACATCGCCACAATGGTTAACGGTGCCATCGGTAACATAAACCGGCAGGCGGTATTTCTTAGCCAGTACGGCAAGGCCCTTTATATGGTCAGAATGCTCGTGTGAAATAAAGATGGCTTTCACCTTTTGCATAGATAGCCCAAGGCGCAGCATCCGCTTTTCGGTTTCGCGGCAGGATATGCCGGCATCAACCAACACCGCTTCGCGCTCGTTACCAACGTAATAGCAATTACCGTTACTCCCCGAATTCAATGACGCTATAAACACCGGCATAATTACAAAGTAAACCATTTTAGCCAAATACTAAAAGCTTTAGCGCAGTTAATTTTCAACAGAATAATGTTTCGTTAAACAAATTTAACTTACATAACATTAACACTAATGCCCGCGGATATTAACTATTATTGTATTGAAAAACGTTTGTACTGATGCTATCTGAACCCACCTACCTCCCGGCCCGTATAGTTGCACCCGAAATTGAGGCGCATTTTAAAAAGCACCAGTTGGCAGCACAAAGTATCCCCGGTAGTAATGTAGCCACTGCACCTGATGAACATATTGTTGAAGTGGTGATAGATACCGCGTTTTGGGCAAGCATGAGGCGCGAGGAAGGGCGTTCTCCTAATATTTCGCTGGCATTGTTGCAACCTTCACAATCCGACAAACCCTTGATCTTTGGAGAAAAGCTAAGATTAACCACACAAAATCTGATCAAGCTGGCACCCGCGGTTGAGCAGCCCGGCATTCACCTGGGTGTTTGGCCGGATGGCGACGACCTGTTTATCTGGGGAACCACCCACAGCGTGCCTGCTATCTGCTTTGTGTTAGAAGTGATAGAACCGGGTCTGTTGGTGATAAAACACCGACGGGTTGATGGCTTTGGCAAGTTTGTTAACGTGGCCGTTTTGCAAGGCGACCAAATAAAAGTATTAGACGAAGCCACCATGGGTGTAGCCGATTGCCCGCAGTTGCTTAAATCGCTTGCTAACATGCCGTTGCCGTCCTATATGGGCGAGTCATTTAATGTATTGGTACAATTGGCGGCGTCTATGCGCCAGCATAAACGCGGTGGCTTGGTGCTGATGGTTCCCGCAGGCACAAGCAAATGGAAGGAATCTATCGTACAACCTGTAAAATACCCCGTGATACCCGCCTATGGTTCAATAGAAGAACTGATGGCGCTAACCGAACAAGAACGCAAAAAACTGGAATGGCAGGAATCATTACTGGAAGCTATTGACCTGATAGGCGGGTTTACCGCTGTGGATGGCGCAACCATTATTACCGATAACTACGACCTGCTGGCGTTTGGCGCTAAAGCCGCGCGCTCTGAAAGCAGCATACCGGTGGGACAAATTATCATGACGGAACCCGTTGCAGATGGTAAGGCAGTTAGGATGCACCCTGCCCAAAGTGGTGGCAGCCGCCATTTAGCAGCCGCCCAATTTGTAAGCGACCAGCACGACGCGGTGGCTTTGGTAGCCTCGCAGGATGGGCAGTTTACAGTATTTGCATGGTCGGTAGAATTGAACATGGTGCATGCCCACCGGATAGACGTATTGTTACTTTAGAAGATAATAAAAAGCGAACTCCGCTCTTTTTGTTCCAGGTTGCTGCTGCGGTGGCCTTTGCCGGTGGTATCTTCCATCAACAGTACCTCGCCCTGTTGAAAGTCACGCTTTTCGCCGGTTGATGTTTCTATCTGGACACCGCCATCCAACAAAACCACGTATTGCTTTTGGGGCGCGTTGTGCAGATCATTATATCCCGCAGGCACTTTCCTAAACTGCACCTGCTTCACCGCTATATTGTCTGACAAATGCCCTATCGGCCCTTTATCTGTTAACGGATATTCGATCTCATCAAAACTGCTTTCGCCATTCGCGTCGGAATATACGCGTGTTACTTTAAACGTTTCCATGCAGGGCTAAAATTCTTTCCCATTCGGGATGGCGTTTTAAAAAGTACTGCACGTAGGCACACATTGGCACAAGCTTTAAACCTTTCTCTTCAATATATTTAAAAACCTTTTCTACCATGGCACCTGCAATACCGCGGCCTTCCAATTCGGCAGGCACTTCGGTATGCACCAGGTAGATCTTGCCATCCTTTAACCTGTAATCGATAAACGAACGTTGGCTGTCTACCACAAATTCAAAGTTGTGTATGGCTTCATTATTAACAAGTTCTATCCCGTCGTAATTCATTTTCTTACTTTTTTAAACTGGCGCGATGTCCATAGCGCCAGTAAATAATCGATCAATTTCTTCATTTGAAAATAAGCTGATTTGCCAATGCAATTTCGTCAAAACTTATGGTATGCTGGCGCCCTTTGTATATTTTTAAAGTCACGTTTGCATTCATGCCTTTTACCAATGCTACGCTCTCCTGTACTCTGCTTACCGGCACATGCGGGTCGGGGTCTCCGGTGGTAATCAGTATAGGTGTACCTGCAAAATCGCCTTTGTAATTGGCAATGTTCAGCTCCTCGCCTATCAGCCCACCTGTAAAAGCTGCCGCGCCGCCGTATTGTTTGGCGTTACGGGTAATATATTCCAACGTTAAACACGCCCCTTGCGAAAACCCTGCGAAGTAAATTTTATCCGCGGTAAAGCCATCGGCCATCGCCTGTGCTACCACTTCATCAATCACCGCTAAAGCGGAACTTAATGCCGGTTCATTATCTTCAACAGGTGCTAAAAAGCTGTAAGGGTACCAACTGTTATTCGTGGCCTGCGGTGCGTAAATAGCTATATCCTGCGCGCTAAACTCGGCGGCAAGCCGCATAATATCTGGTGCAGAAGCGCCCCTGCCATGTAACATGATGAGGGCAGCTTTCGCATTGGCGACTGCTGCGCCGCCAATGCTTATTTGTTTGCTGTGTGCGTACATTACTTAGTCTAATTTTGGTAACGTTTTTTCTAAATGGCTGCGTAAACGTTCGTGTTGCTCAGGCAATTTCAGGTTTTGGCCTAACTCTTCAATCGCTTCGTCGGCGCTAAAGCCGGGGTTATCCGTAGCAATCTCAAACAATACGCCGCCCGGTTCGCGGAAGTATAAGGAGTAGAAGTAGTTTCGGTCTATCTTATCGGTAATGTTTAACCCTAACGCGGCAATTTTATCGCGGTATTGCATCAACACTTCCTCGTTTTTAACCCTAAAGGCCACGTGGTGAACAGAGCCACCTGCGACATGCCCGGCAATTTCGCCCTGCACTTCTACCAGGTCTACTATATTAGCACCATCCACCGCATCGGTTACAAAACGGTAGCGGTTTACGTGCTGCTCCAGTAATTTATAGCCAAACACATTGGTCAGAATATCGGCGGTTGGCTGCATTTTGTTGGTAGTGACAGTCACATTGTGGAAACCTTTAGTAGCGTTATCCGCCTTTATGTCGTCTGTTTCCCATGGCAAACGGGTGTCTAATGACTTTGAGGCTATCAACTCCAGTTTTAAACCATCAGGGTCTAAAAAGGTAAGGTATTGCTCTCCAAATTTTTCAGCTACCTTGTTGTAGGTTACATTGTGTTTTTCGAAACGTTTCAACCAAAAGTCAAAGCTTCCTTGCGGCACAGAGTAACCAATTTCAGTTGCCTGCCTTGCACCTCTCCTGCCTGTTTGTACACCTTCCCATGGGAAGAAAGTTAGGATTGTGCCGGGCGTACCCTGCTTGTCGCCGTAGTATAAGTGGTAAGTTTCGGGATCGTCAAAGTTCACGGTTTTTTTAACCATGCGCTGGCCCAATACTTTTGTGTAAAAATCGTGATTGCGTTTGGCATTGCTTGCAATTGCTGTAATGTGGTGGATGCCGTTTATTGTATTTTCCATGATTGTGTGTGTTTTTTATATTTGATGTTTCTGTTTAAAATTCAAGCGTGCCGAATAAACCATTTTTATAGTCCTCAATGGCTTGGTTGGTTTCTTCGATGGTGTTCATTACAAAATTATCTTTAGCGGCAACCGGCTCGTCAATTGGCTCGGCGCTCAGAAACAAGACTTGTGTATCTTCTTCGGCGGTAAGGATGATCTCTTCGTTATCCTTTTCAAAAACCACCAAATTATGCTGGCCAACTGTTTCCTGGTTTACGGTTACGCGGCCTTTGGCTATATAAAGCAATGTCCAGTATCCTGGTGTTGCTATCATTTGTACCTGTTTGCCCTGCGCTATTTCGCCCACTATTGATACAACCGGGGTTATGCTTTTTATCGGGCCGACTTGGCCGTCATAATCACCGCTTGCCAGCCTTAAGTTCACGCCATCTTGCAGCAAAACGTTTGGCTGCTGCATTTTAGTGGCCGATTGATAGCTTGGCTCATCCCATTTATTTGCTTTGGGTACGTTTATCCAAAGCTGGATCAGTTCTTGCGTGCCACCGTTCTTCAATAGCTCGGCTGTTGGGCCTTCGCTGTGTAAAACGCCTTTGCCGGCAAACATCCATTGCACATCGCCTGCTTTGATGGTGCCGCTGTGGCCTGCGCTATCCTTATGGTAACCTTCGCCCTGTAGCTGAAACGTAACCGGTGCAAAGCCGCGGTGCGGATGCGGGTGAATCCTTAACTCCTGCCCCGGCGTAATTTGCTTTGGCCCCATATGGTGCAGCACAACAAACGGATTAGCAAACCTGAAATCCATGTGGGGCAATGGCTGCCTTACGGTTTCATCTTTAGTTATTTGCTTTTCCCTGCCTGCAAGTATGTGTTGGATTTTCTTTTTCATATCTCTTTGGATTTGATATAACAAAGATAGCCTGCACACGCACGCAGCCCAATAATGTAGGTTAAGGCCAACACTTATGGCAGATTAAGAAGAAAACTTAATGTAGGTTAAGAGAGAAGAGCAGACTTTTGTTTGGAGTGAGGAACGTTAAAAGTATAATTTTATATAGGTTCTTCGATGGTATCTCGCCCTCCGCTCCTGCCCCTCGCAACCGCCAACCTTATTTAACAATCTGCGTGTTCAACATCTTGCTCAAAAACTCGGGGGTAACACCAATGTATGATGCCACCTGTTTTTGCGGAAGGGTTTTGATGAGCGACGGGTAAAGCTGGCAAAAGTTAGCGTAACGCTCCATTGCCGCAAAGATGGCATTGTCTATTTGCCTGTGCTGATACGTGGCAATGGCGTTTTGCCCTATAATACGGTTAAAGCGTTCAAACTTGGGGACTTTAATATTCAGTTCTTCAAAGTCGTTTTTATTGATGAAGATGTATTCGCTATCGTCAATCGCGTCTATATTGAGGCGGGCGGGTTCGGCGGTAATGTAGCTGCGCATATCGGTTATCCACCAACCCGCGGGGGCAAACTGCAGCACGTGCTCAGTGCCGTTCTTGTCAACCGCGTAACTGCGCAGGCATCCGCCGGTAACAAAAATTATTTTGGCGCTGATGTCGCCTTCCTCAAGTACAAACTGCTTGCGTCTGGCTTTTTTATAGTGGAGTATAGATAATAGCATCTGCTCTTCCTGCTCATCAAGCGTTACGTATTTGGCAATACTATTAAGCAAAAGGCTATTATCCATCGGCATAAATATATTAAAATTAGCTTACACCTTTTTAAATAAGGCAATACCATTATGGCCGCCAAAACCAAACGTGTTACTTAAGGCCACGTCGACTTTTTTATTGATAGCTTCTTTAATTACGATATGCAAATTAGAAGGCACCTCAGGGTCTATCGTGTGTGTATTGATGGTTGGCGGGATAATGCCATCTGTAATAGCTTTTATAGCGATGATAGATTCTATCGCGCCGGCAGCACCCAACAAGTGGCCGGTCATAGATTTTGTCGCGCTTACGGCAAGGTTCTCGTTAACGCCAAACACCGCGCTTATCGCTTTAGATTCGCTTAGGTCGCCCACTGGGGTCGAGGTAGCGTGTGCGTTTACGTAATTTACCTGATCCGCATTCAAACCTGCATCATGCAGGGCATATTTCATTCCCTGGATAGCGCCTTTACCTTCAGGATGGGTAGCGGTAATGTGATAAGCGTCAGATGTCATAGCTGCCCCGGCAACCTCGGCATAGATCTTAGCGCCGCGGGCAACAGCATGCTGGTATTCTTCAAATACTAATACACCAGCGCCCTCGCCCATCAAAAAGCCATCGCGGTCCACATCAAACGGACGGGAAGCTGTTTCGGGCGAATCGTTACGGTTTGACAGCGCTTTTAAAGCATTATAACCACCAATAGAAGCTTCACTGATAGGTGCATCGGCACCACCTGTGATAATAATTTTGGCTTTACCCCAACGGATATAGTTAAGGGCGTCCATTATAGCGGTATTGGCAGATGCACAAGCCGATACGGCAGAAAAGTTGATCCCCATATAACCGTATTTGATAGAGATAAGGCCCGAAGCCATATTCACCAAAGTTTTAGGGATAAAGAACGGATTGAAATGTGGCTGAAAGCCATTAGCAGCATAATCACGCACCTGCTGTTCAAAAGTTTCGAACCCACCTTGTGCCGAGCCCATGATAACGCCTATGTCAAACGGCGACATTTTATCCAGATCAAAGCCCGAATCCTCGATAGCCTCTTTGGCAGCAACCAGGGCATATTGGGTGTACAGGTCGTTACGTTTTATCTCGTTACGGTCCAGGTGCTCCAACATTGTAAAATCTTTTATCTCTGCGGCAAAGTGGGTTTTGAAACCGCTCGCGTCGAAACGGGTAATGGGCGCTGCATTGCTGCGGCCGTTTACAATGTTTGTCCAAAAACTTTTAATATCGTTCCCGGCAGGAGATAAAACGCCAAGGCCCGTAATAACAACTCTTTTCATGCTTAATATACCGCTAAAAACCGGCCAAAGTTTTAATACCCCGTGCCGCTGCAATTATGGGCGCAAATGTAAATGAATATGCGCTTAAATAAGCAATCGATCGGTAAACTTTTCGGTACGTTTTAGGGCATTATTTGTAAAAATGGTAAATTGCGCCTTTATTATTATACTATGCAAGAGTTACAAGACCCATTTGACGTGTTAGTAAACGGAGTTGTTTACGCCGTTTTCCCCGAAGAAGATAACATTTATACCATATTTAAAGCCGGCACCGAGTTTGGCAAAATAGAAAAGGATACCGATAATGTTTGGCTAATGCTAAACCCCGAAACCGATACTCCCATGTTTGATAACAACGCCGAGGTTGATGCGATAGGCCAGGCCATAACCAACTATGTGCCCGAAGAGGAAGACGAAGATGATGAGGATTTTGAATAAGAAACATTATATTAGGCCCACCAATCAATAACTCAAATGCAAAGACGCTCATTCGTTAAAGGATCATTAATAAGCGGCGTAATTGCTGCTGTAGCTCCTGCTGTTGCCACGGCACAATCTAAACCACATTCAAACAAAACACATTCGGCAGAATATTATGAACTAAGGGTTTACACTTTTAAAGATCAGAAGCAACAACAACTTACCGAAGATTTTTACAAGGATGTTTTTGTCCCTCTTGTAGCAAAACAGTCTCACCAGCCCGTTGGCGTTTTTACCGAAATGAACCCAACCGGCCAAACAAAGCTTTATATTTTTATCCCGTACAGTAGCCATACTCAATTAGAGGTTTTTAACAATGAGTTGGAAAACAATAAAGATTACTGGAAACTTGGCTCGGCTTATTTAAATGCCCCTGCCAGCGACCCTGCCTTTGAACGCCTGGATACATCGGTTTTAAAAGCATTTAAACATATGCCCAAAAAACAACTGCCACCACGCGAACAACGTATCTTTGAACTTCGCCAATATAAGAGCGCCAGCGAAGCCGCCGGTAAAAAGAAGATAGAGATGTTTAACGACCAGGGTGAAGTGGATATTTTTAAACGCCTTGGATTTAAACCCGTATTTTTTGGCGAAACCATTATTGGCGATAACCGCCCAAACCTAACCTACATGGTTACATTTAAAGATATGGATGATAAAGGCGCCCGTTGGAAGAGTTTTGGCGGTGATGCCGAGTGGAAAAAAATAAGCGCCGTGCCTGAGTATGCCGATGCGTTGTTGGTATCTAAAATAACCTCAACCATGCTGGTGCCGACCGCTTATTCGGCTATATAATTAAAGACTGCAAACGTAGCCAAAAATTATCTCTCGGGTTTTAAAGCCCACACGTTCGTAAACCCTAACTGCAGTGTTATTGACAAGCACATGCAAGAAAGGGATCTTACCTGCTTCTATAATGCGTTTGATCTGTTCGTTCAGTAAAATGCCAGCGTAACCTTTGCCGAGATAATCTGGATGGGTACAAACCGCGCTGATCTCTACATAAGGCAAGGGCTGCATGCGCTGGCCTGCCATGGCAATTAATTTACCGTTTACGTATATCCCTGTGTATTCGCCAAACTCTATGGTGCGCTGCAGGAACGGGCCGGGCGCCGTTAGCGTAGTTAAAGCGATCATTTCGGGGATATGGGTATTATCCAGTCCGGTTATCGCTACCCCGTTTTGGTTAGGCGGCACCGGGCCTTCATAAACCATCTGTTTCATTTCAAAAGCCTTAACAACTTTCCATGGCTCGGGAAATTTTATTTCCGTCTGTCTAAAGAAAACGTACGGGCCTTTATCTGGTACCATGTCCTTTAAAGCATCAAAATCACCGTCGGTATAATCTTTTAAACCTGCAAAAGGCGCTACATCCCTTTGAAAATAACCCATGTTACCATTCACAGCAGCAAGGCTTTTGCTGCCAGTTGCAAGGGCATTATAAAGGGGATTATCGAGTAAGTGCTGCATATAAATAATTGATGCGCAAACTTAATCGATAGCTGCATATTAACCAACATTCCCGTGTAAAGTAGTTTCATTGCCATAATTTGCAGGCAGTTAACAATTATTATTAGTATGCTAATTAACGTTACCTTTATGTTGGTTACTTTTATCTGTAATACCAAGTTTTCTGCAATTATAATTGTAGTTATATTTCATACTAATAGAATTCTAAGCCGATCCGATGACTAAAATAATGCCGCCACCGGCAAATACCTATTCTGCTATTTTTAAAATAGCAGATGAAGTTATAATTGCCAAATACGCACCGGCCTGCGTTGTTGTAAACGATGTATTCGATGTGATCCAATCCCGTGGCAAAACCGATAACTGGCTTGCCCCTGTTGTGGAAGGCACACAGGTAAACCTGCTTAAAACAGCACGCGAAGGTTTGGTCTTTGAACTACGCTACTTGCTTCACCAGGCAAAAAAAACTAACATCCCATCTTTTAAACACAATATTTTATTCCTGCGACCGGATGGCCAACAGTATGTTGACATAGAGGTCACCCCTATTATTAATGCTGATGGCATACACTTTTTGGTAGTATTTAAAGAGGGTACGATGTATGCAGACAAGGCACAATCGGCAAAAACACAAAGCCGTTTGAGGATAGAACAGTTGGAAGATGAGCTAAAGCAAACGCATGCCGATATGGCATCGATATCTGACGAACAGGAAGCCATTTACCAGGAACTGCAAAGCGCAAACCTTGAACTATTAGCCAGCGGCGACGAGAAGCAAATTATAAATGAGGAACTGGAAACCTCTAAAGAGGAGTTACAAAGCACCAATGAAGAAATCATGGCTATCAATGATGCCCTGAGCGACCGTAACGACGAACTCACCTACGCCCGTACCTTTACCGATGGCATTATCAATACTATTGGCGACCCGCTTATTATATTAGACGAACACCTGCGGGTTAAACAGGCTACCAACGGCTTCTACAGCAAATTTAAAGTGGATGAAGCCGAAACAGAAGGCCGCTATATTTATGACCTGGGCAACCAGCAATGGGATATACCGGCGCTGCGTACCATGCTGGAGAATATTTTGCCACAACAAAAGGTGGTGCTTAATTACGAGGTTACGCATATTTTCCCTTCTATCGGCCGTAAAATAATGAATTTGAACGCCCGGCAATTGGAGAAAATGAACGGCGAATTGCTGATACTTTAGCCATTGTTGATATTACCGACAAGCGCAGGATTGAAGAAGGCCTGGCCGAAGTTGAAAAACTTTTTGCAGAAAGCAAAGAACGCTTAAAACTTGCTGTTGACGCCGCCGGCCTGGGCACCTGGGATTACAATTCAATAACAGGCGAACTGATCTGGGACCACCGGTGTAAAGAAATGTTTAACCTGCCTGTAGCAGATGAGATAACGTATGACCGTTTTATTGCGCTGATATTAGCTGAAGATAGAAAGAAAGTAGATAAAGCACTTAAACGCGCCTTGAACGGGCTTGATGGTGGTGAGTATGATGAGGAGTTTCGTACCACAGGCACAGATGGCAACAAGCTAAAATGGCTAAAATTTAAAGGCAAGGCGTATTTTGATGAAGCAGGTATAGCATACCGTTTTGTTGGCACTTCACTGGATATTACTGTGCAAAAGATGCTGGATGAAGCAACTATCGAATTGCTTAAGCAAAAGGACGATTTTATGAGCATTGCAAGTCATGAGTTAAAAACGCCAATTACCAGTTTAAAGGCATCGCTGCAATTGCTGGATAAAATTAAAGATGCCCCGGCATCGCCTATTCTAAGCAAACTGATCTCCGTTGCCAACAAAAGCATGGAAAAAGTGAATAACCTGGTGACCGACCTGCTGAACGTAAGCAAATTAAACCAGGGGCAATTGCATATCCTTAAAAGTGAATTTAGCATAGGCAGCGTTATTGATGCCTGCTGCCATGATGTACGCGCGGAAGGTTTATATAGTATCATTACTACCGGGAATGGATCGTTAAAGGTTTTTGCGGATGCCGGGCGAATAGAGCAGATTTTGGTAAACTTTGTAAACAACGCTATCAAATATGCCCCGCTATCTAAAGAGATCATTATTACTGTAGTGAAGATGGATAGCACGGTAAAAGTATCTGTAAACGATAAAGGGCCGGGCATCGCTGCAGATATGGTCCCTCACTTGTTCGACCGGTATTACCGGGTTGATAAAAGCGGCACCCAATATTCGGGTTTGGGCTTAGGTCTGTACATCTGTGCTGAGATCATCAAAAAACTTGACGGCGACATTGGCGTAGACAGCGAAGTTGGCAAAGGCAGCAGCTTTTGGTTCACTATCCCGCTGGCACAATAAAAAAAGCCCGCAACATCTCAATTGCGGGCTTAAACCAAATATAAAATTAACCAATAATCTTTATTGTACTAATACCATATGCTGGTAAGGTTGCAGGTATAAACTGTTCCCTAAAGTTACAGCCGCATTTGTAAAAGCGTTTTTCCAGCCTGCGCCTGCCAATGCAGGGGGCACTGTATAAGTGGCGTTATTGCCACGTATGTTAGCTATCACCAAAACCTTTTGTTTATCGTTAGATTTTGTGAACGCCGCCACATTATCGCTGCTGTAAACGCTCAAGTCGCCGGTTTTAACCGCATCGCTGCCCGCGCGGAAGTTTAGGATACTCTTGTACTCGGCAGTCATGTCCGGGTTGGTGCTCCAGTCGATAGGTGTATTGTAGAAGAAATCGATCTTTTGGGTAGTACCCACTTCCTGGCCATTGTAGATCATCGGCACACCTTTCATGTAAGCCGTTACCAGGAATGCTGCCATTGAGCCAGTTTTACCGCCGTAAATATTAACGGGACTACCATCGCTCAGGTAAACATCATGGTTGGTTGTGTACCTAACTACTTGCGAACCCGGTAATGCCGACGCATACTCCGTAGTGTTTGTGTTTTGCAGCACGCTTAACGAGTTGGATGCATCAAATACTTTGTTCTTAAGGTCGTAGTAGTAACCCATCCCATATACCATCTGGAAACCGGCCTTAAAATGATCGGCGCGGGTACCTTCGGCAAGCATCATTAGCTTGTGGGTGGTTATGCTTTTCATAGCGTCATTAGCTTCCTTCCAAAAATCAAGCGGTACAAAATCGGCGGCATCGCAACGGTAACCATCTATATTGGCATTGTAAACCCAATACTTCATGGCATCTATCATCGCGGCACGCATTTCTTTGTTAGTGTAATCGAGCGCTATTACGTCGGTCCAGTTGGTACCTGCGGGAGGGATAAAGTTGCCCTTATCGTCCTGTTTATACCAGCTTTTATTGGCCGTCCAGGCGTTATCCCATGACGTATGGTTGGCAACCCAATCAAGCATTACGGCCATACCTTTTGTGTGCGCGGCATCAACCAAAGCACGCAGGTCATCAAGCGTACCAAATTCGGTATTAACGGCTTTGTAATCTTTAACTGAGTACGGCGAGCCCAAGCCACCTGCAGATTTTACAACCCCTACCGGGTAAATCGGCATCAGGTAAACTACGTTTATGCCAAGGGCCTTTATGTTATCAAGTTTTGCGATCACGCTTTTAAAATCGTGGTTCTCGCTGAATGCACGTAGGTTTACCTGGTAAATCGCGGCATCTGTTGTGGTAGGCACGCCGGCAAAGGGTGTACCGTACTGCGCGTAGGCAGGATCAGTTTTAACATTATTGTTGCCATCCTTTTTACAAAAACTGAAAATGGTAACGAGCGATAAAAGCAGCAGTTTCATTAGTGTTGGTTTGAATTTCATGATTTCAAATTAAATAGGTCGATGGCTGGCACCGCCCCATAAATTAATTTTTCTTTAATTTAAAGTTGTAGTTTGACGGGTCGTGCAGATCAAGCGTGATGGTGTAGTTACCATCGGCGGGCACCGTAATGTTGTTTACCTTATCGTTATAGCCATATACCGGGCTATCTGCATAAGCAAGGTCACCATCGGCATTCACACCAAAATCTATCGCCCAGGCGTTGTTAGCCCTAAACTTGAACGAACCATCTTTCTTCATATCGCAGGTTACGCTCAAAACCTGTTTTGCAGGGTCGTAAGCAAGCTGGGTATCGGTGTTCCAGCCACCGGGTGAAGCATCACCCAATATAGACCAGGTAGTAGGCACTGCCGACCATGTGTTGGAATTTAAGTTGATAGATACCTGCATGTAGCCGGGTCCCGGTGCTACCATACCACCTGCCAAACCATCTTCGGTAACGGTGTTGTTGCCGCTATCGCCAAAGTTGATGTGGTTCCAATCTTGCGCGCTGGTAAATTTAAAGTAGTAGTTATCTGCCACAGGCATATAAACGTAACCCTCATAAATTTTCGGTTTTAGGGCGGCCGCCATTGGAGCTTCGCCGGGGTTCCATCCCTGGTAGTTGCCCGGAATATAAACCAACGGGTAAACGGCAACAGGTTGGTAAGCCGTAACCTTTAAAGTAAGCGCTTTTGTATAAGCGTACTGATCCTGATATGATTGGATCCTGACTACCATTGTGCCCTGTGTGCCGGGCACTAAGCCCATGGTAAGCGCCATGGTGTTAAGATCTTTACCTAAAAAAGATTTGCTCAGTACATCTTTACCTACGGCTATTACCTTGGCGTTCGCCCAGGCGTTGTTACCAACGGTATCGGTAGGTACATCTATCTGCAAGATGTAAGTTACCGACGCTTTAACCGGGTATTTAACTGCCGGCCATGAAAACGTTACAACTGATGTTGTATCGTTAGACTTAGCAAGGGTTACCGCGCTTGTGGATACAGTTGGCTCGGTAACAAATGAAACTGTTGCCAGCTTGGTTATCTCAGCCTCCTTTTTACAAGCCACAAGGCCTGCAAAAAGTATTATTGAAAGGTATATTAATTTTTTCATGTCTGTTTTTTGATTAATAACCGGGATTTTGTTTTAATGTAGGGTTTGCATCAAGCGCGCCTGTAGGTATAGGGAATATTTGCTTGTAGGCTGGTGTTGTTGGTACAAAACCATGCGCTAAAGTAAACTTGCCAAAACGGATCATATCCTGCCTGCGGTGGCCTTCCATGTTTAGCTCAAAGCCACGCTCGTCGTAAATGTTATCAAGCGTTGGGCTGGCAATGGTGCCCAACCCCGCACGTGTGCGGATCTGGTTTAGGAACGGTGCAGCTGCACCGGGGTTGCCTAAACGCACATTACATTCTGCCTGCATCAGCAAAATATCGGCAAACCTGTAAACCGGGAAATCGTTTGAAGCGCCACTGGCATCAACAGGTGCAGCCGGGAAAAACTTAACATCCCTGATGCCATCATCGGGTGCTGCACCGGGGTCGATGAGTGATGATACATCTTTGGTGTAAGTTACACTGCCCGCCTGCGCGCCAACAAGGAATTGCTTTTTACGTACGTCCTTATCATCAAACTTATCGTAAAATTCTGATGGGATAACAGTACCATTCCAACCGGCAAAGCCAATTAAAGCTGTGCCATTGGCGCTGTTTAAGCTGCGGATACCTATAATATTACCACTAATAACGTTTTCGGTTATGAATAACGCCAGGATGGTTTCATCATTAGGGCAAACATCACCAAACAATTCAAAGTATTGCGAACCCAACGGGCTGCTTGCGTTTAACGCGCCACTGTGTAAGGTAAAGCCGCCTGTTGCTACTTTATTACAAGCTGCAAGTGCATCGGCCCAACGCGGCGTACCGGTATAAACCTCCGCATTCATGTAAAGCTTGGCCAATACGGTATAGCCTGCCCATTTGTTAAAACGGCCATAATACTGTGTACCACGTGTTTCAGATAACAGGTCTACATTTTCCTTTAACTCTTTCTCAATAAAGGTGAAAACTTCGGCACGTTTTGCCTGCGGTATTTTGGATACATCGGTATTGTTATCGGTATAGAACGGCACATCGCCAAAATCATCTATAGCCAAATAATACAGCCATGCTCTTATTACTTTTGCTTCGGCAATTTTTGCCGGGTCGGCCTTTGCCGCGGTAAGCTGGGTTACAGCAAGGTTAGCGCTGTAAACAGACGAGTAGATCCAATTCCAGGTATTGTTTATGATACTAAGGTTTGTTTGTGCGGTACGGGTATAAAGCTGCGCGAAATCAAGCTGCCAGTCGCCGGTGTTACGGTGAGGTATCACCTGCTCGTCGCTTGAGTATGAGTTAAGATCATACCAGCAGTTATCGCGGCCTGCATAGTTGCTGCCCCAGCTGCCGGTTACTTTGCTGTAAACGTTTGCCAAAGCTACATCGGCACCCGCCGGCGAAGCGTAAAATTCGTTAGTGCTGTATTTGTCGTAAACGTTCTCGTTAACCTTGGTACAACTCTGGGTAACCAAGCCAATAATTGCGGTAACTATTAATATTTTTTTCATGATTGGTTATTTTAAAACAACATTTAAGCCTACAGAAAAAGTACGGGTACGTGGGTAGATCCCATTATCTACACCTGATGAACTCCCGCCGCTTGCATCCAATTCCGGATCTAAACCGCTGTAACCTGTAATTAACGCCAGGTTTTGGCCGGTTAACGATACACGCATAGCACTTATGTATTTAGCCTTAACATTTATCCGGTAGCCAAAAGATAGGTTTTCCCATCTTAAATAAGAGCCGTTCTCTAACCAAAGGTCCGATCCATATTCTGTAGAAGCGATGCCCAGTGGTACCGAGCTTTGCAGCAGGTTTGATTTACCCAGGTTTTCTAACAAGCTAAATTTTTGCCTGATGCTGTTGTAGATCTTATTACCACCCGATCCGCGCCAAACCATTGATGCATCAAAGTTTTTATAGCTAAAGCTTGGGGTAAAGGCGTAAGTGTATGTAGGCAAAGCCTGGCCTTCCTCTATCCTATCCGGGCTTTGAACGCTGGTATCAAACTTGCCGTCCTTGTTTTGATCTACCACGGTTTCGGCATTGTTAGCATTTTTGCCGTCGTGTTGCAAGATCAGGTAAGTACCAATCGGCTTACCCTGTATCAGGTAGGCATTGACACCCCAGGCAACGTAGTTGGTAGGGATATCGTACCCCTGGATGTTACCACCAAGGCTTACCACTTTATTCTTCATAATAGACCCGTTCCCTGCAAGGGTTAAGGTCATATTGCTGTTACGTATTACCGCGTAACTTAAAGCAAGCTCTAATCCCTGCTTTTTTAAACTACCCACGTTTGCAAGTATATTACCTGTTAAAAACGGCCCAACAAGTGGTACGGTGTAGTTAAACAAAAGGTTATCTGTTCGTGACGAATAGGCATCTACGCTACCGCTAAGCCTATCGTTAAACATCGAAAAATCTAACCCTAAGTTGGTTTGCTTAACTGTTTCCCACCGTAAGTTAGGGTTCGAGTTTTGGGTAGCCGCATAGTTAGGGATAATGGCACCGCCAAAATAAACCGAACCTGCCTGGCCCACTAACGGAATAGAGTTGTAAGGAGTAATACCTTGCTGATTACCTGTTACACCATAACCGCCACGCAGCTTCAATGAGCTTACCAGGTTTTGATCCTTCATAAAATCTTCCTGATCTATGCGCCATGCAAGTGATGCCGACGGGAAGTTGGCCCATTTGTTATTCACACCAAACACCGTTGAACCATCGCGCCTAAAGCTTGCGGTTAACAGGTATTTGTTGTTGTAGGAATAGTTTAACCGGCCTAAAAATGACACTAATCTTCTTTGATTTTTGTATGATGAAATATCACCAACGGTAGCTTTTGAAATATCGCCTAACTGCAACGCGTTGTAGGTGGCAATATCATTAATAAAGCCTTTGGCCTGGGCAAAATTACCATTGTAGGTTTGGGCTTGCCATTCATAAACTGCAGTCGCATCAATATGGTGTACACCAAAATCGCGTTTGTACGTTAGGTTGATATCCATTAACTTCTCATCGGTATGCTTGTTGTTAACATTGGCAACACCTTTAAAATCAATGGCCGATTGTATGGTTGATGAAACCGGCGCGTAATAGCCCGAGTTTTCATCTACCTTTCTCCAACTGCCGAACCATCCGGCCGATAAACCTTTATAAAGTTCCAGGTTAGCGCTTAAGCTTCCAAAAAGGTTATTGATATTATTATCGTTTTTGATGGTAGTTGCAACCGCATATGGGTTGGTGTACTGGAACACATTAGGGTCGCGGTAGAAAGTACCGTCGGCGTTTAATACAGGGTCTGTAGGCCTTGCTACGTATGCCTGGCTTATGAGGTTTGAATTGAACGCGACATTACCCACCCCGGTTGGGCTGTAAGTGGTTTTGTTGATACCGCTGTTCAGGTTCATGGTAAGCGTTAACCTGTTATCTAACGCTTTTTGGCTTGCTATGATACGGCCTATATATTTTTTGTAGCCCGAGTTGATAACAATACCCGTTTGATCTATAGCGGTTACCGACGCACGGTAATTAAAATCGTTAGCGCCACCGCCAAATGCCAGCGTATGGTTTTGCGTAACACCGTTTTGGGTAAGGATGTTATACCAATCGGTATTTGAGCCGTGGTTGGCAGATGCATCTACACCTTGTGCAGCAGCTTGCTGCGTCCAGCCGGCGGCATCTAAAAACTTCAGTTTTTTAGCAATTACATCTAACGAAGTATTCTCTGTAAACTCGACACTGGTTTTGCCCGCTATACCTTTTTTGGTAGTAACCAATATAACACCCGGCGCACCACGCGAACCGTAAATGGCCGTTGCAGATGCATCTTTTAGGATGTCTACCGACGCTATCTCGCTTGGCGGTACCTGGTTTAACAGATCAAGGTTACCCTGTATCCCGTCAACAACAACTAATGGGTCGTTACCGCCCTGTAGCGATGTAATACCACGGATGCGCACGCTTGGCGATACACCCGGCTCGCTACCTACCTGCGAAATATTAACACCTGCGGCTTTACCTGCCAACTGTTGCAAAGGGTTGGTAATTGGGCCGGGGTTTAAATCTTTAGCAGCAATATTAGATACCGCGCCTGTAATGTCCGACTTACGGCTTGTACCGTAACCCACAACCACTACTTCGGACAGTGATTTCGAATTTTGCGCCATCTGGATGGTGAGCGGCGTATTGGCAACCATTGTTTTTTCGGTTACGTCATAACCAACAAAGGTTACACTTACCACAATGGCCTGCTGCGCGCTCTTTACTTCAAAAGCACCGTTTACATCTGTAGCGGTAGCAATTTCAGTACCCTTTACGCGCACAACTGCCCCCGGTAAAGGCTGGTTGTTCTCATCAACCACTTTACCCTTGAAGGGTGCATTTTGCGCAAAAGTTAAAGTAGCACAAAGAAAGAAAAGCACGGTCAAGCCGTACTTGAATAAGGAAATGTGTTTCATTTAAAACGGTTTAATGGGTTTAATAATTGGGCTGCCGTTTTGAGAGCGGCAACAGTATCAAAGTAAAAGAGCTTTACCTGCACATACAATATGTATGGAAACCAATATTAAAAAAACCAAGCGGCTTAATATAATAAATAACTGATAATCAATAATTTACATGGCTGTCATCTAAGGGTTTGTATAGATTATTACGAATGCAATATCATTATAGACTGTCTTTTAGCACACTATACAACAGAATTTTCGGGAGAATATAGAGCATATGGCTGCCAATAACACCGGGTTTGTGAACAAAACAAAAAATTAAATTATTACCGGCAGATCTTTAACCGCTTTAATGCTCATCACCTTTTCTTCAAAAAGATCGTTAGACACAAAAGACCGGTTCTTTACTTTGGTTTTGTAAGTGTAAATGGTGTTAACAGAATAGTTAAGGATCTTGGCGATGGTTTCGTTCTCCTCTATCCCCAAACGGATGAGCGCGAAGATGCGCAGCTCGTTATTCAACAGGTGGCCTTCGGCAAGGTGCGTTTGATGGTCGGCATCAAATAGCAGATTAAAATCTTCTACAAAGTTGGGGAAGATGTTCAGGAATACCTTATCAAAGCTATGCGAAAGGTTCTCGCGCTCAAAGTTAGTGTTAAGGCGGTTCAGCACCAATTGCACTTCGTCGTAGCGTTTCTCTTTCACTATCTTCTCTATCGAGCGTTTCAGTCGGTCTATCTTCTCGATATAATCTGAGTGAATATTGAAGAAGTTGCCGATGTACTCATCCTTGATCATGTTAGCCTCATCCAGCTTTATATTAATATGCGTAAGCGACCGGTTGGCTTTATCGAGCGTAACGTTAACTTTCGTTAACGATTCGTTTGCAGTGTTCAGGTCGTTGTTCTTTTTAACGATGATCTCATCTGCAATGCGGAGTTTCTTTAACTGGCGCGATGTAATTACCGAGAAGATGATAACCACCACAATCAACAAAGTAATGATGGACGCGTACATCATGAGCGACCGCTTCTGCTTTTCTATCCCGTTTATCTTCTCATTCTCGATTATGGGCAATATGCTGCTTATTTGTGCTTCGCGATGGCGGGCACCGTAAAAGGTAGCATCACTTATAGCGTTGTGAATGTAGAGGAATGCATTTTTTGTGTCACCTTGCTCATACAATCTTGTTGCTAAATTTGTAAGCGCTACCGATTCTTTAGTGGAGTGTACGTTATCGATGATGGCTGCCTGAAACAAATGCTGCATCCCCATTCCATTATTCTTGTTTACAAAGTAGATATAGCTAAGGCAGCTGAGGTTGACTGCGCTATCCTGATAGGTTTGCGGTAATTTCATAATAGCCAGGTAAGGCGCCAAAGCTGCTTTATAATCTGCACTGCGTAAGGCTTTTAGCCCGGCTGCCGACAAGTACTCATAGGTATCCGGCTTGTGTGAGTTTAATATCGAATCGCAATATTTGAGGCCTATAGCGCTGTAATGGTAGTAATAATCGTCAATCTTATCAAAATCGCCAATATCAAAATGGCTGCGTGCCTGTAAAAACAAGTATTGAAATTTCTGCTGATCATTCAAGTAACGGGTATTTACCTTGCTCAAAGTATCAAGCCCCTCTTTAAACATCCCGGCAGATACCAGCACAAAACCCATATCAACTTTGGCGTAATTTATTTTGTTTTGGTCTTTAAGTTGGTAGGCACAAGCGTTCAGCTTTTTGCTATACACATAAGCAGAATCGTGCACGAAAGATTTGTAGGCGTCAAAAAGTTTCTGGTAGTACCCATACCTCGCGTTAAGCGACGAATAGTTTGCCTTAAGTTCAAGTTTGATCCTGTCAATTGCAGCGAACCTTGCCTGATCGTTTTGCTTTTTATTATCGAGGATGGTATTAAGCACCTTTTGCAGGCTATCAATTTTATCTGCAGCCTTCACTGCTCTTGCCTGCATGAACAGCACAAGCAAAATGCTGCAACAACTTAGTATAAATTTATATCTGGCACCGGTTCTCATTCACTAAACTTTACAATAATTGGTACTGCAAAATAAGTAATTTATGTGATGAAAGAGAAGATTCGCCGTATTTCGCGTGCAAATTATAAACAGCAAAGCCCGGACAATTTTCCAGGCTTTGCTATTGTATAAAAAATAAGTTTGCTAATTATTTAACGCGTTCAACATATTCGCCGGTGCGGGTATCAACTTTAATTTTATCGCCTTGGTTTACAAACAACGGCACTTTAACTTCAACGCCATTTTCGGTAGTAGCGGCTTTTAACGCGCCCGATGATGTATCGCCTTTAACGGCAGGTTCGCTGTAAGTAATTTCTAACTCAACAAAGTTAGGGGCTTGCGCCATAATAGGCTCTTCACTTTCAAAAGAAACAATCACGTTCATCCCCTCTTTTAAAAATTTAACAGCCGGGCCAAATAATGATTTAGGGATGTTATGCTGATCATAAGTAACATTATCCATGATCACCATAGATTCGCCTTCTTCATACAGGTATTGAAAATCGCTGGTTTCTACCCGGCAAATCTCAACTTGCTCATCAGTAGCTAAACGTGCTTCAACGATTTTACCGGTTTTGATATTGCGGAATTTATCCAGGTAAAACGCACCGCCTTTGCCCGGTGTACGGTGTAAAACTTCGGTAACTGTTACCAATTCGCCGTTAAAGCGTAATATATTTCCTACTTTAATTTCAGATGCCTTTGCCATGTAAATACTATTGTAAAATTTAAGCCCCAAAGATATATTAAGTTACGATAATCATCACCTAAAAAATTTCGCCCTTGAAATAGCTGTTTTTTGTACCGTAAAATACAGTTCAGCTGTTCAATCCTTTGTTCACAAAAAGCGCCTCCCGTCTAAAATATACTACATACGCATCACATTGGGGGTTTTTGCCCGGTTAATAATCTTATGGCACAATTTTGGAATAGCTAATATCAATGAAACAATTTAAAGAAAACGCCTCTGTAATTTTCACCGATAGTGACGGCAGGCAGATAGATACCTTCGTAATTTTTGACACTGATAAGTTAACCGGCTTAACTCACATCAACCACGAGAACCTCAAGGTTAGTGGGGATAGCCTTGTGCTACACTCTAAAACTGTTGGATTATACCATATGCCGTTGACAGATGCCTTTAGTTTTGAGATGCTTAGCAAATTAAAAGCTAAATACAGCAAAGCTGACGCTAAAATAAAAACAACACCGATATCTGAAAAACAAGCAAATGCGATGTACGTGTTGGCTAAGGCATCTTAATACCGCCGACAACTATTTTCCGGTGATCACCTTGCGATGTTCCGTTCCCCACTCAGATAGGTTGTTAATTATGGTTTGTAACGTTTTACCATACTCCGTTAAGTGATACTGAACGGTTATCGGATGCGTATCTAAAACAACTCTGTTAATTAGCTTATTCATTTCAAGCTCTTTTAATTCTTTGCTCAACATTTTGTTTGATATGCCCTGTACATCAGTCAAAATATCGGAAAACCTCCTTTTGTTATAATAGCAAATAGACGATATAATAGAAATTTTCCATTTCCCATTCAATACGTCCATTGCATCATGTACAGCCATGATCTCTTTTTTGTGCCCTATTTGGCAAATATATTTATCCATAAGTTACTTTGTTACCCAAACGTTACTGTTACTTTTTGTTACAAAGTAACTAAAATAAATTTAAGTAAGCTAAGTTTGCACCGTAAACAATTTAAAAATAAGCGATGAATTTCACAGACAAAAATGTAGTTATAACAGGCGGCACAACAGGGATTGGCTTAGCAACAGCGAAAGCATTTATCAAAGCAGGTGCAAATGTTTGGATAACTGGCAGGAATGCTAACAACCTGCAAAAGGCAACCGAAGAGATAAACAGCCCAAATTTGAAAACTGTTGTTTCCGACACTTCTAAATTGGAAGATATTCTGATCTTAGAAAAAACATTTGCACAAGGCGGTAATAAGTTGGATGTACTTTTCTTAAACGCTGGCATTGCGGTGTTCACACCTATTGAACAAACAACAGAAGCAGATTTCGACGCACAATTTAATACCAATGTAAAGGGGCACTTTTTCACTTTGCAAAAATTAATACCTTATTTGGTAGATGGTGCGAGTGTGATATTTACTTCCTCTACAGTGGCAACAGCTTCAAACTTAGGCGCTAGTGTGTACTCTGCTACAAAAGGGGCGTTAAACAAAATTGCCCAAATTGCTGCGAATGAATTGGCAGATAGAAAAATCCGCGTAAACATTGTTAGCCCCGGCCCGGTACAAACGCCCGGTTTAGAATACGCCGTACCTGAAGGAGCCAAAGAATACTTAGCAGCCGCAACTGCCCTACAAAGGTTAGGCAATGCCGATGAGATAGCAAGCACAGTATTATTCCTGGCATCTGATGCTGCAAGTTTTATTACTGGGACAGAGATTATAGCTGATGGCGGTTACCTTAACTACGGTTTAAAATAATAGGCAACACCGTTACATTAAACAAAGAAAGCGGCATTCGCCGCTTTCTTTGTTTACAATTATCAAGTAACAAATCATCAACAAAGGTGTGAGACGGTATTGCATCCATTAAACGCCGATTCGTTTACTATTTGATCGTTTTCAAAAACAAATTTTATGAAGTCTTGCTTCCGAAATAGCCAAATCGTCATAAAGGTCATGAAATAACATTGAGGCCTGATCCGGCATTTGAGGAAAAATTTGTTTATAATAATCTATACCACTTTGAAGCTGGTCTTTAAATTTTTCAAGTTGCTTTCTTTTTTTGTCAGTCAGATCCTTAAGTTGCGCCTGGATGTCCGTTTGCAAATAGTCAATATATAAATTTAATTCTTTGATGAACATATGCGGACGGCTAATCTTTTTTAACAAATTGAGTTTGCCATAAATATGCTTCACCATTTCGTCAAGCGAATATACCCGGTCAAAATAGGCCAGGTTTGGCCCCGGGCAAATAGCCACAGCCCTGTTTTCCTTAGGCTTAACAATATCGTATTTGATATAAGCGGATGAACACAGGCCTTCGCATAAACATATCTTTTCTGTAACAGCGCTACACTGCTCATTAAAGTCAACTTCATCAAGACCAGAAGCTTGTAATTGGTTTATTTTTAGGTTCTGATATTCCCGGGAGGCGGTGCAAATAGGTTGAACGGTAAATTCCGTATTAGTACAAAGGTATTTTTTGGTACAGGGGCTACCCGGCTTTCCTGCTACTATACGCGCAATTCTTTGCGTTTCACTGGTTGCCGGCTTAAAATTATTGAATAAGATACCTAAAGGCGATGATGCACTAAGGTAGTAATCAGATTCCGCCGCATCAGATAATTGCAACAAGGTCTCCCCATCTACATTTGTGGCTTCGGGCACTAAAAGAAAGGGGCTCCCCCATCCGGTGGCATCTACGCTATAATTTTTAAAAAGAAATTCATTTTCTGAGGCAGTACCTATCCCACCCTGTACACTCAACTTTTGTATTGGAGGACGGGCACAAGTAATATCTTTTTGGACAAGCGCCTGATGATACATCTCAAAAAGCTCTGCAATCATTAACTCTCTTTTCTGCTTAAACTCTTCTAATATCGGCCCCAACAAAAACCTTCTGTCGCGAATGCATGCCCCCCGCAGTTAAGGCCAGATTCTACCCTGAATTCCGATACCCACAGTCCTTTTTTTGCAAGAAATTTAGCTTGTATCATTGCCGATCTGAAGTCACTAACCTTTAATATTATTTTCTTTTTAAAAAATCCGTCCGCTTTTGGGAAAAAAGCATCAAAGGTTTCCAGGTAACTATACAATCTGGGATTCATCCCTGCCGATAATATAACAGATGCACTTAAAGTGCTATTCATAAAACCCCGCAGTGCAGCTTGTGCATCAGTGTTCTCGTCACCCAGGTACGTGCCATTAGCGCTAAAATTCATGCGGTCTACTTTCGACATAATATTTACATCTATAGCGCCTTTGATGATCATCTTTCTAAGCATCTGCTGAAAAATCACTTTGCTTTCACTTTCAGGATATTCGGTCATTAAATCATAACCTGCCTTTAATTGTGAATCATCAGGTAAAAGTTCAAAATACCGGCAAATATCACTACCTGTTTCAAAGGGTTGGGTTTGTAGGTAATCAAATTGTTTATCAACCAGCAAATCCAATAAATTAAGGTAAGCGGTTATCCTTCGTGCCCTTGCATCCGGTTCTTTTTTGTTGATTGGTAAAAAGGGTATTTCATTTTCTGCGGAATGATATTCCCGCATTCGTTCTATCAATTCATCATCAACTATTGATACAACAGATGATATGCCGTAGCGGGCAACTTTAAGCGGGGTATCAATTGAAAAACCCAAACCTAAAACCGGGATATGGAAAGTATGGCTCATGATAGAATTTTATGCTTATTAAAAAAGGTAAATACAGCATTTACAATCGCCAAAGTTAGCCACAGAAAAACGGCAAAAATTGACGAGCGTCACATTTTAGCGTATTGGTGATCACTCTTTAAAAAAAACGATCTGTGCAGATTTGAACATAATTTCAAAGATGCTCCAAACCAAAACTTTTAAAAAAACTGCCTGCTATCATTGTGGCGACGATTGCCTGACGGCAAAATACGTAATTGAAGAAAAAAGCTTTTGCTGCCACGGTTGTAAAACCGTTTTCGAGATATTGTCGGCGTGTAAGATGGGAAATTATTACAGTTATAACGACCATCCCGGGGCTACCCGATCACGTACAGATAAACGTTTTGATTATTTAAGTTCCTCTGACATCATCAGTGAATTAATAGATTACACCGATAGCAAGATAACTATCGTCACTTTTTATATTCCACATATCCATTGCAGTTCATGCCTTTGGTTGCTGGAACAATTGAACAAAATCAATCCGGCTATTCATTATTGCCGGGTCGACTTTTTAAAAAAACAGCTCAATATACGCTTCGACCATCAAAAAATAAGCTTGCAGCAAATAGTGGAGATCTTATATGACATTGGTTATGAGCCGCTCATCAGCCTGCAGGATATTATCAAAAAACAAAACCTGTCAACTAAAGATAACCTGCTACAAAAAATAGCCGTTGCAGGGTTTTGTTTTGGGAATGTAATGCTATTGAGTTTCCCCGAATACTTTGGAATTACCAATACCGAAAGCACACTTAAATTTTTTTTTGGATGGCTCAATGTTCTGTTTTCGATACCGGTGGTATTTTATAGTGGCCCGGGGTATTTTGTTGCCGCATGGCAGAATTTAAAGAAACAGGTTTTTGGGATAGATTTCCCGCTGGCTCTGGGTATTGCCGTTTTATTTATACGTACAATTACAGAAGTATATACCCGTACCGGTGCGGGTTTTGCCGACACACTTTGCGGGCTCGTCTTTTTCTTATTAATCGGCAAAAAAGTTCAGCAAAAAACCTACCATCACATTTCTTTCGAAAGAGATTACCGCTCATTTTTCCCTGTCGCTATACAGATCATAGCAAACGAGATTCAAAAGCCCATACCCCTGGCACAATTACAAACGGGCCACCGGATGCTGATCCGGCATAACGAAATTATCCCGGCGGATTCGATATTGCTAAAGGGGGAAGCGCTGATAGATTTTAGTTTCGTTACCGGCGAGAGCATCCCTGTGAAGAAAACGCTTGGTGAAATAGTTTATGCAGGCGGCCGTCAAACGGCTGGTGCAATTGAACTTGAAGTAGTTAAACCCGTTTACCAAAGTTATCTTACCCAGCTTTGGAACAACGAAGCATTTACCCGGCAAAAAGATAACCGGATGCAAAGCTTTAATGAAAAAGTAAGCAAATACTTTACTATCGTGCTGTTAACTATCGCGTTTGGTTCCCTAATATTTTGGCTTCCTACAGATATCAGGCGGGGCTTTGCGGCATTTACCGCCGTGCTAATTGTTGCCTGCCCCTGTGCGCTGGCTTTAAGTACCCCTTTTACCATGTCGGCAGCGCTTTCCATTTTCGATAAGAATTTCTTTTATCTGAAGAACATTACCGTTGTAGAACAGATGGCAGCTATCGACACTATCGTATTTGATAAAACCGGCACTATTACAACTGGTAGTAGTGCCGAAATTATTTTAGAGGGCGTTTTATCAGCAGCCCAGCAGCAACTCATCTACAGTGCGTGCATTAATTCTACACACCCG
This sequence comes from Mucilaginibacter sp. UYNi724, assembly GCF_054057495.1. Classification (NCBI taxonomy): domain Bacteria; kingdom Pseudomonadati; phylum Bacteroidota; class Sphingobacteriia; order Sphingobacteriales; family Sphingobacteriaceae; genus Mucilaginibacter; species Mucilaginibacter sp. UYNi724. The sequence goes on from NZ_JBSRZI010000008.1 coordinate 186,511, forward strand.
CTAAGCCGTATGATCTGTCAATACCTAGGCAATCAACACCGGCTTTCTTTTGAGCATTACGCGGAGATACCGAATCTGGGCATATTAGCTACCATAAACGGCCATAAACTAAGGGTGGGTAATTCTAAGCTGGCACTTGGGTATAAAAAAAATGTGAATTATGCCAGTAAGGTGTACCTGGTGATAGATGATGAACTGCTCGGTTATTTTGAGTTCTCTCACCGGCACCGGGAGGGCATGAATAATTTAAATGGCCTGGAATCACACTACAAAACCTTTTTATTGTCAGGCGATCAGGATCATGAGCGCGATGAGCTGCTGCAATACTTTACATCACCAAATGGTATGCATTTCAATCAGTCACCGCAACGCAAGCTGGATTTTGTGCAGTCACTACAGCAACAAGGCAGGCAGGTAATGATGTTGGGCGACGGACTTAACGATGCCGGCGCATTAAAACAAAGCGACCTTGGCATCGCTGTTACTGACGATATAAATAATTTCACCCCGGGCAGTGATGCTATTATGGACGGGCGTTCTTTTAGCAAACTCCCGGATTTTTTGCGGTTTTCAAAAAACACCGTTAATATTATTCGCTTTTCGTTTTTAATCTCCCTTACTTATAATATTATCGGGCTTACCTACGCCGTCACCGGTATGCTTTCGCCCCTTACGGCAGCAATATTAATGCCTTTAAGCACCGTAACCATCATTTCTTTTACAAGTTTAGCTACTCGCGTTGCCGCACGTTGGCGGAATTTAATATGAATATTATTTATTTCCTTATCGGTTGCAGCATATTGCTCGCCATGCTTTTTTTAGCCGCGTTTTTTTGGGCGCAAAAGAGCGGGCAAAACGACGACCTGTGCACCCCTGCCATACGGATACTGCTGGAAGACGAACCGGAAACGCCGGTTAAAAAGTGACCGCCATCATTTTCAGATCTAACACCCGTCATTCCTGCTCGGTTCATCTCTATTTAATTTTACAACATTATTAAACACATATGCAGCCCGATAAATTTTACTACGATAATAAGATCGTCCGCAAATCAATATGAGTGACATGCCGCTGCACGACGGCAATGAAGAAACGCTTAATGAAAATGAATTATGAGAGCGTTCCGTATCATTTTATCGGTCCTATTATTGGGAACCTCCGTTGGCGCCAGCGCTGCAGATGACAGTATGATATCCGGCGATATACAGAACTATATAGGATATGGGGCATTTATGACCGTTTTGATCGTTGTCCTTTTAGCAATGCTGATGTTGTTACGAACATTTACCGTAATGACAAAGGTCGCGCTAAAAGCACAGGGGTATACGAACGAGCAGATAAAGGCCGAAATGTATCCTGCCAAAAAAGAGAAGAAACCAAAAGGCGAGGCCTGGAATAAATTACTATCGCTAAGGCCAATGGCTGAAGAAAAAGACTTACTGATAGCACACGATTATGATGGCATCCAGGAATTAGATAACCCCATTCCGGGCTGGTTTATGTACTTATTTTATGCAACAATAATTTTCCGCGTCGGGTATCTGCTTAATTATCACGTATTCAATTTTGGGCAACTGCAATATGAAGAGTATAAAACCGAAATGGCCCAGGCAGACGTGGCAAAAAAATTGTACCTGAGCAAAGCAGCAAACCAGGTAGATGAGAATACAGTAAAATTGGAGAATGACCCTGAACGATTGAAAGCCGGGCAAGTGATATTTATTCAAAATTGCAAACCATGCCATGGTGAACATGCCGAAGGAAACGTTGGCCCAAATTTAACGGATGATTATTGGCTGCATGGCGGAAAGATTAGCGATCTTTTTAAAACGATTAAATATGGTATATCGGCCAAAGGAATGCCAACCTGGGAAAAGCAGCTGTCGCCAAAGCAAATAGCAGATGTATCCAGTTATATAAAAACCCTACATGGCACCAACCCCGCGGGTGCTAAAGAACCACAAGGCACAAAAGAAGATGCCGGTGAAAAAATAGCCTTAAACAAATAACATGGACGCATTACTGGCCGGAAAGGAAACAAACGAACGGAAGTGGATGTACCCGCTGCTGCGTAAAGGGCCTTTATATAAATGGCGCAGTTGGGTAAGTTATGGCTACCTCATTTTCTTCTTCGCCGGGCCTTTTATACGGGTAAACGGGCAACCTTTGCTGCTATTAAATTTTATGGACCGGCAGTTTGTGATACTTGGCCAGGTTTTCTGGCCGCAGGATATTTTCCTGTTTGTTCTGGCCACACTGGTTTTCCTGGTATGTGTTGTGTTATTCACCATTGTTTTTGGGCGGGTATTTTGCGGGTGGATATGCCCGCAAACCATTTTTATGGAGATGGTTTTCCGTAAGATAGAATACTGGATAGAAGGAGATGCCGGCAAACGTAAGATACTGGATGCCAGCCCATGGGATAACAAAAAAGCCACAAAGAAATCAGTTAAGCACTTGCTTTTTCTGCTCGTTTCGTTCCTAATCTCTAATACTTTCTTAGCTTACCTTATCGGTAGCGATAGTTTGCTTAAAATAATTACCGAACCGGTTACCAGCCACCCAGTAGGCTTCATTAGTATATGGGTATTTACCATTATATTTTACCTGATTTACAGCCAGGTGCGGGAATTAGTTTGTACAGTGATTTGCCCCTATGGCAGGCTGCAAGGCGTGCTTCTTGACCGCGACACACTGGTGGTGGCATACGATGATAAGCGTGGGGAGCCCCGGGGTAAGCTATCTAAGAACCCTGAGGCAATCTCAGTAAAAGGTGATTGCGTAGACTGTGGTTTATGCGTCGCCGTTTGCCCAACAGGTATAGACATTCGTAATGGCACACAGATGGAATGTATTAACTGCACGGCTTGCATTGATGTTTGTAATGAGGTGATGATCAAAATAAAAAAGCCCTTAAATCTCGTTGGCTTTTTTTCTGAAAACATGATCCAAAATCAGGTGAAGCCCACTTTTACCACCAAGATGAAAGCATACACCGCCGTAATCGTTATCATGATGACTGTACTTTGCTACTTCATCTTTAGCCGCAGCGATTTAAATATGACTGTAATGCGCGGAGCAGGCATGCTTTACCAGGAACAACCCGGTGGCTATATCAGTAATATCTACAACGCCGAGATCATTAACAAAACAAAAAACGCGACGGAAATAATTTTACAGCCGGTTGACCCGGCTGTAAAGGTTAAATACATCCAGGCACCAGGTACAATTAACGGAGGAACGTCTGTAAAAACAGTTTTCTTTTTACTCATTCCGGCAAGCCGGATCCATCAGGCAAAAACGACCGTTAACTTACAGCTTTTACAAAATCACAAGGTTATACAAACAGTAAAAACTGCCTTTGTAGGGCCTGTAAACGATTAAAAATATGAATTGGGGAAAAGGAATAATTGGGGGAATGGTGTTATTCATGCTCTTTATATTAAGTATGTGCGTTTATATGTTTATGGCTCCGGAAGATGGCTATGACCACCAGTACTACGAAAAGGGTTTGAACTTTGATAAAGACTTTAAAAAGGAACAACAGGTACAAACCGATAACGCCCGGCCGGTAATCACCGTTTCTGAAAAAACGATCAGGATCGTGTTTAGTAAACCCGCTGCAGGCACCATCAAATTTGTACGTCCTGCAAATGAGGCGTTAGATAAAACAATTCAACTGGACAGTACGGCCGGAAAAGACATTGCTGTACCTGCTGCATCCATGGCTATCGGCCGCTGGCAAGTTGTTCTAAATTGGAAAAGTAACCATAAAGCGTATTTATACCAGCAAAATATCGACCTCAAATGAACCCGAACAGCGTCGCTTTTTTTATTGGCTTGTTTGGTAGCGTGCACTGTATAGGTATGTGCGGGCCACTGGCACTGGCTATCCCATCCTTCCAAACTAAGTGGTGGCTAATCGTGAGCGATAAAGTGTTATATAATATCGGCCGTATTATTACCTATTCTTTTTTAGGCTTTCTGATCGGCCTGTTAGGCAAGCAACTTTGGCTGGCAGGCTTCCAGCAAGGCGTTAGCTTATTTAGCGGTGCGCTTATCATTTTGGCGGGTTTATCGCGTCTGCTTAAAATACGTTTCGGGCAGGGCAGCTTCCTGTCTAAGTATTTATCTCCTGTAAACAAACTCTTGTCTTATGCGCTTAAACATAAAGCGGGCCACCTAATAGTAGGGGTACTGAATGGATTTTTGCCTTGCGGTTTTGTTTACATCGCTTTGGTTGGCGCCGTTAATGCACTTTCTGCTCCGGCTGCTGCGCAATATATGTTTTGGTTTGGCATGGGCACCTTTCCTTTAATGTTGTTGGCTACCGTAAGTTCCGGGTTCGTTGGCATAAGTCTTCGCCGGCGCATTAACCAAATGATGCCCTATATAATGGTTTGTCTTGGCATTTGGTTTTTGCTCCGGGGGATGGATCTTGACATCCCCTATCTCAGTCCCAGGCTCAGATCATCGGGAGTAAGTATATGCCATTAAAATCTTGATATGTTACGTCATACCGGCACGAAACGAACGTACAGTCACAACGTTAAACTTGCTTCTCTACTTGGTTTAACCGCTGGTTTTGTGAATGCAGCCGGGTTTTTAGGATTCAATGTACTAACTACAAATGTAACCGGGCACGCTGCCTTGTTTGCCGAAAGCATAGCTTTGCAAGACTGGAAAGCTGCACGCGCTGTGGCTTTATGGATGTTTCTCTTTTTTGCCGGCGCGTTTTTATCCGGATTGATTGTATTTCGAATAGGGCGAAATCAGCGTTTTTCCTACGTTTTACCCATCCTTATTGAAATCGCAATTCTACTATCGGTTACGCTGATGGGTTACCATTATGACTATAGCCTGGATGCAAAAGAACTTTTTGCCGGAGGTTTATTATTCGCAATGGGCCTTCAAAACTCGCTTGTCTCGATGGTATCCGGATCTGTGGTTCGAACAACCCATCTCACCGGAACATTTACAGACCTTGGAATTGAGCTGGCCCAACTATCTCAAAAGGTCAAAAGTGATCGCACGGTTTTAATATCTCGCATAAAGTTACGCCTCGTTATTATTTTCTTTTTTATGGGCGGTGCCTTATCAGGAGCCTATTTATTCCAATCACTAAAATTCTATTCCTTTTTCATTCCGGTGATATTGCTTTGTTCTACATTAATGTACGATGTATTTAGGATTACTATTAAAAAGTATTACAGGCGATTTAATAATTACAAAGAATTTGAATAGTGATCAAGGTTATATCCTGTAGCGATGGCGGTCATGGTAAAAAAGCAGTTGCCAGTCCATATTTAAAGTATTAAATAAACACACCATGACAACCTATAAATTTCACACACTCAACTGGTCGGCACCAACCGCAACTCCTGTTAGCACAACTGCTTTGTGGAAAAGCTGGCTGACATTAGCCGATAGTCAGGCACCAAATAAAACGATGTGGTTCCTGGTGTCGCTAATGCTGCAGGGCGTTCTATTACTGCCTATCCCGGCGGTTTTAATATATTATTTCAATGCGCCTTTAGCGGTACTTGCCGTAACCATGGCCCTGTTCTTCGGAAACATTATAGCTGGCATGGGCGGATCAGGTATGAGGACATTGTTAAACTTTTTCGCCGCAAGCGTAATCATCCATTTGGCTATGCTTATTTTCTTTATCGTATAAACTCTAATCTAAAATATATGCTTCCCAAAACAATGAAGGCCGCTGTGATCCGTGAATTTGGACAAGCCTTACAAATAGAAGAAATGCCGGTGAAAGAACCGCGCGAAAATCAAATAGTAGTAAAAGTGATCGCATGCGGCGTTTGCCATACTGACCTGCATGCCTGCCAGGGCGACTGGCCCGCCAAACCAAAACTACCGCTGATACCCGGGCATGAAGCATTGGGTTATGTGGTGGCATTAGGCCGCGGCGTTAAAAACGTAAAAGAGGGCGATATTGTAGGCGTACCCTGGCTATTTAGCGCTTGCGGCTGCTGCGAATTTTGCATTGCCGGTTGGGAAACCCTTTGTGACACCCAGCAGAACGGTGGCTACAGCGTTGATGGTGGCTTTGCCGAATATGTTATTGCCGATTCGAGGTACGTGGCGCATTTTCCTGCCAATATTAACTTTACCGAAATGGCGCCGATAATTTGCGCTGGTGTCACTGTCTATAAAGGGATCAAGGAAACTGAGGCCAAGCCGGGCGAATGGATAGCAATATCGGGAATTGGCGGTTTGGGGCATCTGGCTGTGCAGTACGCCAAGGCTATGGGCTTACACGTGGCGGCAATCGATATTGCAGACGACAAATTAAACCTGGCTAAAAGCCTGGGTGCCGACCTGACTGTTAATGCAATGGAACTAGACCCCGGTGAATATCTTAAAAAAGAAACCGGCGGCATGCATGGTGTGCTGGTAACAGCTGCTTCGCCAATTGCTTTTAAACAGGGGCTCTCAGCACTAAGGCGCAAGGGCACCATTGCTTTAAATGGCTTGCCAAAGGGCAGTTTCGACTTGCCTATTTTCGATACGGTGATCAATCGTTATACCGTTCGCGGATCCATAGTAGGCACCCGGAAGGATATGCAGGAAGCTATTGGTTTTGCATTGGAAGGGAAAGTTAAGGCTACCGTGCATACCGCCAAACTGGAAGACATCAATTCGGTATTTGATGAGATGAAAAAAGGAGAAATAGAAGGCCGCATAGTACTGGAAATAGCCAAATCTAATTAATATTACAATTCTATATAATAGAAAAGAGAGCTTGAACCAGGTTCTCTTTTTCCGTTACATGGCCATGCTAAATAATTGTGTGCCCGGTTTATCTGCCCAAAGCCTGGCATCAAGCGCCATGCAAATGTTTCGTAAAAAGCCCTTGCCTAATGGCGTAACTTTTAATCCAAAGGAACATAATTCTATAATTCCATCATCTGCCAAAGGTTGCAAACGCTCTAAACCGGAAAACAGCGATAGGCAGGGTTCGAGGTGATGATTCCATGAGGTTTTGCCTTGGCACATTATATTGTTGATGTGTTTGCGAATAACAAGGTCTTCATTAGTAAGCAAATGCCCTTTAAATACAGGTAATTCGCCGTCTGCAACAAGCAGCAGGTATTCTTCCACATTCTTTACATTTTGTGCAAAAGCATATCCGGAATCGCTTATAGCCGATACCCCGAGGCCGATCAATAGTTGGGTGTGCTGATCTGTATAACCCATAAAGTTGCGGTAAAGCACACCTTTATTCATCGCTGTAAGTAATTCGTCGCCCGTGAGGGCAAAATGATCCATACCCACCTCCATGTATCCAAAGCTATTCAGCAGATCGCGCCCGGTTTGGTGTAACGCCTTTTTTGCGGCCGCATCCGGCAGGTGCTGTTCAGTAAAACTTCGCTGGCCTGGTTTTAACCAGGGCACATGGGCATAACTATAAAATGCGATCCTGTCTGGCTTCAATTGCGATACCAGTTTAATAGTTTTGGTAAGTCCGGCTGTAGTTTGCAGCGGCAAGCCGTATATCAGGTCGAAATTAATTGATGTATAACCGATGGCCCGCGCAGTTAAAGTAATCTCCTGCACCTGTTCAAAGCTCTGCTCCCGGTTGATAATCCGCTGAACATCCGGGTCAAAATCCTGGATCCCTAAACTCAGCCTGCGAAACCCAAGATCGTACAATGTGTATAAATGTGCTTTGCTGGTGTTTGCCGGGTGAGCTTCGAAACTGAAATGAGCATCCGGATGGATTTCCGTATTCAATAGAATAGCATCCAATAAAATTTTTAAGTGCCCGGCGCTAAAAAAGGTAGGTGTGCCCCCGCCCAGGTGAATTTCCTTTATTAAAGGTTTTGTACCGAACATGTTAAGGTACATCGTCCATTCCAATATCAGGCCATTTATATAGGGTTGCTCAACCGCGTGATTTTTGGTGATCCGCGTGTTGCAGCCACAGTAAGTGCGCAAATTTTCGCAAAACGGCAGATGGATATACAGACTGATCCCTTCTGTGCTATTGCTTTCTTCATAACTCCGCTTTGCCGACAGTTTCCAGTCATCACCATTAAAAGCGGTAACATCCCAATAAGGCATAGTTGGGTAACTGGTATAACGTGGCAAGGCTACATTGTACTTTGCCGCAAGGTCAGAATTTTCAGGAAATGGCATGGCGAATTAATTATGCTTTGTAAATAGCTTTGCAATCTTTTTGGCAAACGCAAGCTTTACCTATGGCCTGTAGTGAATAAGAAGGAACATTGGATAATTTGATCCCAAATTTAGCTGTGGCAGCTTTTTTAATATGATCGGTACCGGTAGGTCGCGTAACAATATACTTTATACCGGAAGCAGCTGATTTTTCTATAATCTTCGCACAAACATCATCATTGGTAACAACGATTACTGCGTCCTTTCCATCAGCATAAACTGCCGTTTCACGGGTAAGTGCGTTTGAAATAAAGGTTATATCGTGCCTTTTGAAGTTGGCTTTAGCCAGGTACTCTTTCTCAAATGGTTTTGTACTATAAGCGACCGCTTTCATTAAACTGTATTTAACTATTCAAAATTACAGTTAATGCTGGGGGTACGTTATGTGTTTAGTCAGCCAAAAAAATGATTCTTATCAGTTTTTTTGTTTTCCATAGGAACGCAAAAAGTTACCGAACAGGTATTCATGCCTCCCGCCGTGGCCTTAGGGAGACGGAACAATTACCTATCATTCAGCGATCATTATCGGTAATGGCAATAAGATATTAAAGGTACTTCCTTTTCCTATTTGACTTTCTACAGTCATATTGCCATTAGCTGCGTCAATAATTTTTTTGGCCAGATATAATCCAATGCCCTGTCCCTCCAACTCCTTATTTAATCTTCCGTACATGCTAAAAATGACATCCACTTGATTTCCGGCTATCCCGATACCCTTGTCATTGACGGAAATATTAATATTATCGGTATTCTTTATGCTTTCGATATGGATCAGAGGGCTGTTTACGTTCGTAAATTTGATAGCGTTGGCTACCAAATTAAAAAGGATACTTCGCAGGTTCTTTTTAGAGAACAAGACTTGTTTAACCTCCAGGTTTTTGGTAATAACTGTGCCAGTTTGTTTGATCCTGCCTTCCAGGCTCCATTCAATATTGGCAATAATTTCCTCAATGTCCACCATTTCCATAGTGAGCATATCCCCTTCTATCCTGGCAATTACAGAAATATCATTAATAAGTGTACGGAATTTCTTCACAGAAGAGTTAATGATGGTAATGAATTTTGATAACCCCGGATCTGTTATTTTGATCAGGTTCATCACCCCGATACTTGTTTCGATATTAGCCAATGGCGCCAGCAAATCGTGAGAGGCCGTTTGGACAAAGTTATCAAGATCGCCATTAATACGCTCAAGACTTTTGTTTTTACGGTCTAGCTCTGACTGGGCGGATTTTAATTCCGTTATATCATTAAAAGTAACTATAGCCCCGTTCCTTTTTTCATCAACCAACTGAACATAAGGCATGGTCATGATCTGGTACCATTTGCCATTATTGGTTTCAATTTCCTTAGTGATAACATTGCCGTCTGCCAAAACCACTTTAATATCCTCAATAATAGTCTCAAATTTAATATTGGTAGATATATTACTCAGCGGGCGGCCAATATCTGTTTCCAATAAATTGATCTGTTTGACCGCTCCCGGTGAAAATTTCATTAACAGCAAATCATTATTAATAAATAACTGTCCGTTAACATTACTCCTAAAATAGTTGTTCAGATCATCATTCATCTCCAGCAATTCCTTGTTTTTTAGCTGGTAATCTGCATTGATAGTGTGCAATTCCTCATTCACCGACTGCATTTCCTCGTTCGTGCTTTGCATTTCCTCGTTAGCTGAGATCAGTTCTTCATTGAACGATTGCATATTTTCGTTCGAGGCATCTAACCTTTCGTAAGCCGAATGCAGCTTAACCTGCAATTCCTTCAACTCTTCTTCCAGGTTCAAGGTATATTGATCATGGTATATTTTTTCGTCAAAAACAGACTCGTTTGCTAAATCGGCCTCTTGCGGACCATCTTTGCAAATAGTTACCATTAACAATTTCTGTTCGTTTTTATTAACTTTAAGCTGACTAATTACCAAGCTGACCGCAATTACCTTACCTTCGTGCTTGATCTTTATCCCGTTCAATTTGGATGTTTCACCTGTTTGATCAACTTTTCGTTTCAGTGTGCTGAAAGCGACAGCGAGCGGTTTGGGTAACTGTTCGGAAAGGTTTAAATTAAAATTCTGTTTGAGCAGGTATTTAGTATTACCGTATGATTTTACCACAGAATTATTATCATCAATACACACGGCGAGATAATCCTGCTGCGCAGATAATTGGGTATTCATTGCCTCAGACACCATGTTGCTCGCGCTAAGGTTATTCTCCTCTCGCCGAATTGCGGGTGTGCGCTTAATATCCAGCAATTCCGGCAGTGTAAAAGCGTCAAAGCTAACTTCACGTCCTGCTTTCAAATTCTTATATATCTTCCATTTCTTATTGACTACTTCCAGGTTTTTAATAATCGGCATCGGGTTTTCACTGGAACCGAGAAATAAATAACCATTCATCTTTAGCCCGAAAAGCATCATGGAAAAGATCTTTTTCTGCAACACCGGGGTCATGTAAATTAGCAGGTTGCGGCAGCTGATAAAGTTCATATTGCAATAAGGCGGATTTTTTACCAGATCGTGCTGGGCGAAAATGACCATATTTCGTATTTCCTTCTTCACCCGATAGCAATCTCCTTCTTTTATAAAATATTTTTCCAGCCGATCCTCCGACACGTTTTTGGCGATATCATTGTTGTATATGCCTTTATTGGCATACTCCATAGCCACACTGTCAATATCGGTCGCAAAGATCTTAACAACCATGTTTTTATACTTGCCAATAAGTTGTTCGGCAACCAAAATAGCCATCGAATATGCCTCTTCACCAGTGGCACAGCCAGCTACCCACATTTTGAGTTCCTCGCCGGGTGTAACATTTTCCAAAATGACGGGCAATACCTTCTTTTGAATTAAACCAAAGGCTTCTTTATCCCTAAAAAACGAGGTTACGCTAATTAGGAAATCCTTGGCGAGCGCTTCAACTTCTTCCGTATTCGACTTTAAAAAGGACAGGTATTTTTCCAGAGATAAAAAGTTGCCCTGGTTCGCCCGCCGTTTGGTCCGTCTGAGTATGGTGGGCAATTTATAATCAGAAAAATCAAGCGGCGACCGTTCTTTGATCAATTCAATGATCTCTTTAATGTTTTTCTCATCGTGCGGATGCTCTGTAAGTACTGTCAGTCCCTCCTTTACATAGTCTTCTATCGCGTCCGGCATTGCGGCCGGTTCCAATATAAAATCCACCAGGCCCGTTGCGATCGCGTGTGAAGGCATACTGTTGAACTCTGACGTTTCCGGATTCCGGGCGATGACCATCCCACCGGCTTTTTTGATGTTCTTTACACCTTCAGTACCGTCAGCTCCTAAGCCGGATAGCACAATACCAATAGCCTTATTGCCGCAATCTTCAGCCAGTGAGTTGAAAAATGCGTTGATCGTCAAATGCGGGCCTGTAACTTTAGACTTGTCACTCAGGCGTAAACGACCGCCAGATATGGTCATAAACTTATCATTAGGAATTAAGTACACCTGGTTACTTTTTAACTCCGAGCCATCTACCGCTTCTGAAACGGCCAGTTTACTATGTTTACCCAAGAGTTCCACCATCCGGCTTTTGAAATCAGCCGACAGGTGCTGGATAATGACATAGGACACCCCATCTAAAGGGGTATGATCAAAAAATGAATTTATTTCTTCCATTCCCCCTGCAGATGCGCCGATAGCAATGATGTGATGAGGAATGATTTTCTGCATGGTAAAGGATTAATTAATGTTTAAAAAAGCAATATTGATCCTGACAAACGGGAAAGGGGCATACCAAATGTACGACTATTAACCAGTAATATCTTTTTTATCAATTGTTTAACATTTAATTAATGTCTTTGGGCCCCAACATTGTCATACTTCAAAGTTCTGCTGAAAACAAAAACTGCTATTATCATATTGCCAGTCCAAGATGAGCTTCCATTTACCTGCCTGACAGGTGCCGATAGGTATCTCGAGTAAACCGTCGTTATCGATCAGGATCATTTGATTGTTCGGTTCAACGGTGTTCAACTGGATGAGACTGGCCCGGCCTTTAAAGGGGTGACTAAAATTGAATTTTAAACATTTCATGCCTCGTTTATTTTTCAGGATAGATACAAATATGAATGATACCCCCCTGCTAAAATATGATGGGGCACATTAAATAGCCTGACGCTGGTCATTAGCAGAATGTATTAAAATGATGAGCTTTACTATATGAAAAAAATCCTTGTTCCCACAGACTTTTCAGCCAATGCCACACATGCCGCTGAATACGCTTATAAAATTGCCAAACAATTAAAGGCGGATGTGATACTCTGCAACGCGGTAATCATCCCATCGGAAACCCCGCAGGCGGGGCTTGTTGTATGGCCGATGGAAGAAACAGACCTGCTGCTCAGCGATGGTGAAGAAGAATTAAAAAAATTAAAGGCGAGCATACAGCAACATGATCATTCTGATGAATTCCGTCCGGCTATTACTTTTGTTGAGGATGCCGGAATTGTCACCAATGTGGTTAGCCGGATCATGAACACCCAGCATATTAGCCTGGTAATTATGGGTACCCATGGCAATGATAGCCTGAGCACTTTTTTGATGGGCAATCATTGCAGTAAAATGATAGACAATTCTTTAAAGTCATTGCTATTGGTACCGCCGGCTGCGAATTTTAAACCGGTAAAAAAGATCGCCTTCGCGATAGATCTGGAAAGCGCTGAAGAAGACCTGAAAGAACTTTACAAGTTGATACCATTGGCTAAATCATTAAATGCAGAAATCCTGATCACGCATATACAACACGATAAAAAACCATCATTCGCATTTGAAAAACAAATGGACATTTTTCTGGCTGAGCTTCCCAATAAGGCCGATTATGCTAATATCCATTATCGAACCGTGACCAGTGATAACACCGAGAAGGGCTTAAAATGGCTTTGTGAACACGGCCAGGTAGATATGCTGGCGATGCTGCACCGCCACCACGGCTTTTTCGATTCGCTGTTTAATGGCAGTCATACACAACGAATGGTAAGCCGTATAGCGATCCCGCTGCTGGTCATCTCAGCCTGATCGGTGTCTAGTGTCATTATCCCGGCAGACAGCTATCACGCTTTAAGCGAAGGGCATAAGGGATATTTGCATACAAAAAAAACATTATGCAAAAGCCACTTCAACTGATTCCCTGCTGCAAGATATTTGCCCAGGTAAGTGTGATCATCGGTATTATCTTCCTGATATTAGCCTTAACAGGCAATGCAAAAGCGGCCGGCACCCAAAGAGATACGCCGATATCAGCGACCCTGAAGGCCCAAATGGCCGATCATCCCTTTTGAACTACCCGCAATCGGTTGAGCGGTTTACAACAAACCCATTATCAGAAGTTCACTCCGCCTGCAAGTGTAAACCACAGACTTAATTTAGAGCAAAACGGAATCAAATCTAACTCCGCGGCTTAGGCCGCAACGGGCTTTGGGATCAGAGATATTTATAGATAAAGGGGCAACTTTTGGGGAAGCTGTATTCTAAAACGACAAATAAATTACATTTAGCTGCTTTTTTCTGTTACAAAATCAACCAGTTGTTCTTCCAGCAATGCGGTATTATAAACATGGTCTACCGCGTTATTTGAAACAGTAATCTCGTCATCGGTCACCGTAATTGTTAAAGCGACGCCTTCAATCACTTCCGGGAACAACACATTGATCACATCATAGACGTGCGCGAAATCTATAGCCAGGCTGGAATTTAATTTCGAATTGATATAATCCGGAAATTCTTTCTTTAACCTATCGAATAATTTTTCAGCGCTTATGGGCTGTACATTGTTAATTGTTTTCATGTTGGTTTATATTAGTAAGTGTGCTGTAATATTCAGGAAACGGGTATTAGCCGGTTATCATCGTTCGCCATATCAAGGCCTTTGATCATTTGTTCGGCAATATCTTCCAAATTGGCAAGGTTATCACTGGATGGCCGGGTGATAATGTACTTGAGGCCCATCCCGCATAACTTACGCGTTATCTCATCGGGTACTATAAAATCTTCAGGCACTATCACGGCTTCCTTTCCTTCCGCGTAATGAACCGTGTCCATACCCAGCCGGTTAGCAATAAGTGTAATATCATGCTTTTTTTTATTGGCTTTGGCGAAATATTCTTTCTCAAAAGCCAGGACGCTATAAGCTACCGCTTTCATATATATAGTATTTATCTAGACAAAATTAGGTTTCGAAAAGCGGATAAACCATGCGCATCATCTTATATAAATGTGACGCTGGTCAATTTTTCATTTTGGCAAGGCCTTCCAAATGCAGTATCGTTATCATACTTCCCTTTTTATCGATCAGGCCTTCATCTTTAAAATCGGACAAAGTACGGCTAACGGACTCGCTGGCCATACCTGTTAACGCGGCCAGGTCTTCCCGGGAAATTTTAAATCCCAATCCCGATTCCGGCTGTTGCTCCTGCAGGCGCACCATCGCTTCTGCCATTTTCTTTCGTACCGAGTGATAAGCCATTTGCAGCAACTGCTCCTCTTTTTCACGGACATCATGCGCCAATATTTTAATAAACTCCCTGGCGACATCTGGATATTCACTTAATAATTGTTCCAGTAAATCTTTGGGAATCATGCACAACAAGCAGTCTTCCATCGCTGTTGCCGTATCAGAGTGTTCTTCATTCAGCAGCATTGCGTTGATACCTAAGTATTCATCCGCACCATAAATGCCGGTCATCAGTTCGCGACCGTCTTTAGCCAGTTTAATACTTTTAACCTTTCCGCTTATAAGCAGGTAAAGGCCGTTCCCTTTATCGCCTTCATAATAAATGACCTGGTTCTTTTTAAATTCCCTGGTGCGGCGCTCCCGGACGATCTTTTTAAGTTCAGAAAGGCCATCATTCTTGCTGATCAGTTTATTCAGCCGGTCAAGAGACTTGCTGTAAAATTTTTCCTGTGCCGCCTGTTTTTTAAGCCTAACGTCAATAGCGTTCAGCAACTCCAGGTCGTCAAAGGGTTTGGTCAGGTAATCGTCAGCGCCCATCTCCATTCCTTTGCGCAGGTCAAGCCGTTCTGCCCGGGCCGTTAAGAAGATAAAGGGAATATTTTCTGTTTCGGGATTTTTATTGAGCATATACAATACGCCGTAGCCATCCAGTTCCGGCATCATAATATCACAAAGGATCAAGTCGGGGCGGTGTTTTACCGCCACGTCCACCCCGGTTTTACCATTAGGTGCCTGGTGAACGTTGAAACCAGCCAGTTCCAGAATTTCGACCACATTCTCCCGAATGTCATCATTGTCTTCAATAATTAATACGGTCTTACTCATGATTTGGAAATGAAATGGTAAATAATGTTCCCTGGTTAACTACACTTTTAAAATCTACAGAACCATTCATAAGGCCCGCATAACGGGTCACAATGTTCAGGCCCAACCCGGTACCGGGAATAGTGCCGGTATTGTGTGCCCTAAAAAAGGCCTCAAACAAATGTTTCTGATCCGCTTCAGGAATACCTATCCCGTTATCTTTTACGGTAATGATACAATGTGTTTCATTGATCTCGGTATTGAAATCGATAAAGGTGTTCTCGCCGGAGTATTTGATAGCATTGGTGATCAGGTTATTAACGCAATTCTTCAGCAGGTTCTGATCCAAACGGACCATACTGTTTGTTCCCTCGTGCAGGTAAATAATATTTTGGTTCTTTTTGGCCATTACCTGCATCTCTTCGGTAATCTCCTCGGCAAATTTTACAAGGTCAAAATCGGTATAACTTACTTCTTCTTTACCGGCTTCCAATTTTTCGAGGGAAAGGAAATCATTTAATATGATGGTCAGGTTGCCAACGGCATTTTTTATTTTTCCGACATGCTTGGAAATATGTTCGCTTTTAAGCGGTTCGGCGTACTTTTCGATAAGGGAGGCGGATAGTTTGACGGAGGTGAGCGGCGTCCGGAACTCATGAGAGGCCATGGATACAAACCGGCTTTTTAACAGGCTCAGTTCTTTTTCCTTGTCAAGTAAAACATTAAGATCATCCTGGGCGACCTGTAGAGCCTGAACGGTCTTTTTTAAAGTCAGCGTACGCTCCTCTACCAGTTCCTCCAGGTGTGCCGAATAATCTTTCAGCTTTTGCTCCGCTGCTTTTTCCTTGCTGAGGTCATGGATAAAACCGGTAAAGATCCTGCGCCCTGAAAACTGCACTTCGCTCAAACCTAAACGAAAAGGAAAGATCGTGCCATCCTTACGGAGCCCCAATACTTCCCGGCCAACGCCCATGATGTTTGCTCTCCCGGTGGCCAGGTAGCGATAAAGAAAATTGTCATGCTGGTCCTTGTCGGGATCTGGCATCAGCATTTTAATATTTTCTCCGATCACTTCGTCCGGATCGTAATCAAATAGTGTACAGGCAGCCGGATTTATCAGCTCAACTGTGCCTTTGTCATCGATGGTAATGATACCATCGATTGCATTTTGAATAATGGCAATTAATAGCGTGGTGTTTTCCATAATTGGTGAGGACCTGAGTATATGAGTATATGATCGCCGAAACAAATATCACCTAATTCCAGGAGAGAGTTGGTTGACAAATCGCAGGGAAATTAATGACGCTCATCATTATAAGCAATTGAAAGCATTTTTGTTACAGCTGACACTGAATTAATGACCACTGTCACTTTTCCCAAAGGCGGTTGTCACTTAAAAAAGCCCCCCCTCGTTGTAGGTTTGTTTTGATGATAAACCGATCAGACCTATATATTTTGGTAATTAATTGCGGATCGTCCAGTCTGAAATTCAGCCTGTTCGAATCCACTGGTTTCGAGATCGGAATATCAGGTAGTATCAGTGGTATAGGCGGAAATTCCTGCCAATTCAAGATAAGCAATAATCAGGGGCAGGAAATATTTAACCAGCAGGGCACTTACAGTAATATGAAAGATGCGGCCGGCGCAGTCATCCGGTGGTTTAAAGGCCAGTCGTATGGCATAATAGCCATAGGGCACCGGCTGGTGCAGGGTGGGCCGGATCACCGCGAACCGGAACTTATCACGGACAATCTTTTAATGCGGCTTGAAGAATTTATTTACCTGGCACCCAATCACCTGCCCGATGAACTGGGCACTATTAAGGCCTTTGTTTCAGCACTCCCTAAAATCCCTCAAGCGGCCTGTTTTGACACTGCTTTTCATAAAGATATGCCGTCCTTTATAAAACATTATCCTCTGCCTGAAATTTACCGAAGCAAAGGGTTGATAAAATACGGCTTCCATGGTTTGTCCTACGCTTATATCCTGCAAAAACTACTAAAGGAAGATTCCGACACCATTAACAAAAAAATCATTATCGCCCACCTGGGCAATGGAGCCAGCATGGCAGCAATACAAAACGGAAAATGCCTGGACACCACGATGGGCGTCAGCCCGATCGGTGGGCTGGTTATGAGCACGCGTTCCGGCGATCTGGATCCCGGCGTCATCCTGTTCCTGCTGAAACAATATCGGCTGAATGTAGATGAACTCGACGAACTGCTGAGTAAAAAGTCAGGCATGACCGCAATCGCCGGTACCGGTAATATGGAAGAACTATTAGCTAAAGAAGCGACAGACCACAAAGCAGCGTTAGCGATACAGGTATTTTGCTACCAGGCAAAAAAGCACATCGGCGCATTAGCAGCGGCGCTTGGCGGCCTGGACTTGCTCGTTTTTACGGGTGGCATCGGTGCAAACTCGCCGCTCATCAGGGAGCGTATCTGCCGGGACGTGAATTTCCTGGGTATTGAACTGAACCAAGAGGCTAATCTTAAAAACGCGGAAATTATTTCATTAAAGACGAGCCGGGTATCGGTTCGCGCTATACCAACTCACGAAGAACTGATGATCGCACAAGCCGTGCGAAAAGTCTTAGATCACGTTATTAAAAACTAAAATATGGAAACCGAATTGATCAACATAGAAGCCGAGGCTCTGTCGCCAGAACTTTTACAAAAAATAGACGCCTACTGGCGGGCCGCCAACTACCTTTCGGTAGGACAACTTTATTTACGCGATAACCCGCTGCTGAAAGAACCCTTAAAGCTGGAACACATCAAAAACATGTTGTTAGGCCATTGGGGAACCACCCCCGGCCAGAATTTTATCTATACACACCTGAACAGGATCATCAATAAATATGACCTGAATATGCTGTATGTTTCGGGGCCTGGGCACGGTGGGCCTGCGGTGGTTGCCGGGACTTATTTAGAGGGCACCTACACGGAAATTTATCCTCGCATTTCACAGGATGAGGACGGACTGAAAAAGTTGTTCACTCAATTTTCACACCCGGGCGGTATTTCCAGTCATGCCTCACCGCAGACACCCGGCTCCATTCATGAAGGCGGTGAACTGGGTTACTCCCTTAGCCATTCTTTCGGTGCAGTAATGGATAACCCAGATCTGATCGTTGCCTGCATTGTGGGCGATGGCGAAGCCGAAACAGGCCCACTGGCTACGGCCTGGCATTCCAATAAATTTCTGAACCCGCTAACCGATGGAACAGTGTTGCCAATTTTACATCTCAACGGTTATAAAATATCCAATCCTACCCTGCTGGCGAGGATACCTCACGAAGAACTTTGTCAACTATTTAGCGGTTATGGCTGGAACCCCATATTTGTGGAAGGTGACGACCCGGAAACCATGCATAAGGCTATGGCGAAGGCACTCGACTATGCCGTTGAAAGGATCAAACAGGTAAAATATGAAGCCAAACATCACAAAGCCACACGAGCCCGCGGGCCAATGATCATCTTGCGTTCACCAAAAGGCTGGACCGGGCCAAAAGTAGTGGATGGTTTCCAGATCGAAGGAAACTTCCGTTCGCACCAGATTCCGCTTTCAGTCTCCGCATCCGCGCCCCCGGAACATTTACAATTATTAGAAAACTGGCTGAAAAGCTATAAGCCAGAAGAACTTTTTGACACACACGGAAAATTACGACCGGAACTGGCCGAACTCGCTCCTAAAGGAGACCGACGGATGGGCGCTAACCCTAATGCCAATGGCGGGCAATTACTGCGCGACCTGCGCCTGCCGGATTTCAGAGATTACGCCGTTACCGTAGCCACACCGGGAACTGAAGGTGAGGGTGATACTTATGTTTGCGGCAGGTTCCTGCGCGATGTGATCCAAGCCAACCTTGAAAAAAGGAATTTCCGCATCTTCGGGCCAGACGAAACCGTTTCCAACCGGCTGGACGCTGTCTTTGAGGCCACAGACCGTCAGTGGAATGCCGCGGTTGCTATTCATGACGAGTTTTTAGCACCCGACGGCAGCGTGATGGAAATGCTTAGCGAGCACCAGTGCGAAGGTTGGCTGGAAGGTTACCTGCTGACCGGCAGGCACGGCCTGTTCAACTGCTATGAAGCCTTTATCCATATTGTCGATTCCATGTTCAACCAGCATGCCAAATGGTTAAAAACAAGCCTGGAGCTCCCCTGGCGCAGAAAGATCGCTTCGCTGAATATCCTGCTGACCTCCACCGTTTGGCGTCAGGATCACAATGGCTTCACTCACCAGGACCCCGGATTTATCGATCATGTAGTCAATAAAAAAGCTGCGATCGTCAGGGTTTATTTACCGCCCGACGCTAACTGCCTGCTTTCGGTGGTGGATCATTGCCTGCGCAGTTATCATTATGTCAACGTGATTGTCGCGGCCAAACATGCCGCGCCGCAATGGCTTGCGATGACCGAAGCCGTAGAGCATTGCACCCGGGGTATTAGTATATGGAACTTTGCCAGCAATGACCAGGACTGTGAACCGGATGTAGTGATGGCCTGCTGTGGCGATGTGCCGACCTTGGAAACGCTTGCCGCAGTTACCATTCTTCACGAACATTTGCCAGAACTGAAGATTCGGGTGATTAACGTGGTCGATCTTTTTAAATTGCAAAAAAGTTCGGAACATACCCATGGTCTGCCCGATAAGGAATATAACGAACTGTTTACTACCGATAAGCCGGTCATTTTTGCTTTCCACGGGTACCCTTACCTGGTGCACCGCCTAACTTATAACAGGGCTAACAACGTAAATATGCACGTGAGGGGTTATAATGAGGAAGGAACGATCACCACTTCTTTTGATATGACCGTGCTCAACCAAATGGACAGGTTCCATTTGGTAATGGATGTGATCGACCGTTTACCGCAAACCGGCAGTAAAGGCGTATATCTGAAACAACACCTGCAGGATAAGCTCACCGAACACAAAGATTATATCCGGATGCATGGTAAGGATATGCCCGAAATACTGGACTGGAAATGGAAGCGATAGCGAAACGCCCGCTAACCAAAACATTATAACAAGCATCACTTGTTATAATGTTAACTATCATCGCTTACAAAAAGTAATAGTTCACCTTTGGGGCTTACAATAAGCAATTTAACGCCATGTGGTATGTGCTGGGAATAGCAGGCTTTTGCCTGCTATTCATCTTAATTAAACGGATACGTGCTGCTAATGAATTTGAGCAGGAAGTGGTCGAATTATTTGCCTTACGGGATAGCCTGTCCGATCAGGCTTTCAGTTACGCGCAATTGGTCGGCCTGCCCGAACCAGTACAAGCTTATTTCCGGCATGTGCTGAAAGAAGGTGAACCTTATATCAACTACGTCAGGCTCAAACATAACGGGCAGTTCAAAACAGGCCTGAATAACAAGTGGGTTGACATTGTAGGGGAACAATATTTTACGGTGAAAAAAACCGGGTTTATCTGGAAAGGAACAACGACGCTGTTTACTGCACGTGATATGTATATATCAGATAAGGGCAGGCTGGTAGTTTCCCTCTTTTCCCTTTACAATATCGTGAACGGAAAAGGTAAAAAATTTAACCAGGGTGAATTGTTACGCTGGCTGGCCGAAAGTGTCTGGTTCCCGACAAATCTACTGCCCAGCGAAAGTCTGCAGTGGTTAGCCATGGATAAGAATACAGCCAAATTGATCTTTACGTACAGAGGTATGTCCTTATCTTATATCGTAAGTTTCAGCAATGACGAAATCACCCAGTTCCAAACCAGCCGTTATATGGGCAATGAAAAGCTGGAAACCTGGATCGGGAAGCCGGGGGCTTATCAAAAGATCAATAACATTATGGTTCCCACCAAAATTGAAGCGATATGGCGGCTGGCTAAAGGCGATTTCAGCTATGCTAAATTTAATGTTCTGCGCATCGATTATAACCTGCCGGAAAAGTTTTAAGTACCACATAACAGGTCTTAATATAAGTAACCGCACGCATTTTACTGACGGACATCATTTATTCAGCAGCCTTCCTGGCTTAGGTTTGCTAACCAACGAAAAGCAATGCTATGAAAAACTCAATTCCAACTATTCCGCATCGTCACATCTATTTAGTCGGCGCCGGTATAGCGTCCCTGGCCAGTGCCGCTTACTTTATCAGGGACGGCCATATTCCCGGCGATAGTATAACGATATACGACGAATTGCCTGTCGCCGGCGGGAGCCTGGACAGTGCCGGCTCGGCGGAAAAAGGTTACCTAATGCGCGGCGGGCGGATGCTTAATTTCAGCTACCTTTGTACTTACGACCTATTTTCTTTTATTCCCTCGCAAATCGACCCGGCTGTTACCGTGCTGGATGAGATCAAAGCTTTTAACGAGAAAATAAAGACGCATTCTCAGGCCCGCGTGGTAGAAAATGGTAAGATCTTAGATGTCTCTTCGATGGGTTTCAGTGCCCGCGACCGGCTCGACCTGATCGAAATGATGGCGGTAAGCGAAAGCCACCTGGGTACCAAACGGGTAAATGAATGGTTCGCGCCTGAATTTTTTAAAACCAATTTCTGGTTCATGTGGGACACCATGTTCGCTTTTCAGCCTTGGCACAGCGCGGTAGAATTTAAACGCTACCTGCACCGCTTTTTACACGAGTTTGAGCGAATCAATACGCTGGAAGGTGTTGACCGCACTCCATACAATCAATTCGATTCCCTGGCCATGCCGCTGATTAAATGGCTGAAATCGCAGGGCGTTCATTTTGAAATGGGCGTTAAAGTAACGAATATCGATTTTAAAGCCATCGGCGAACAAAAGATGGCGGCCCGGATGCACATGCTGAAAAATGAGCAGCCGCAGGAATTGGAGTTAAATATAGATGACCTGCTGCTGGTGACCATCGGTTCCATGACCGCAGATTCGTCTTTGGGTGCGATGCATAGAGCACCGGAACTCATCACCGATAAACGCGACGGCAGTTGGTTGTTATGGGAGGCTATTGCCAAACACAGTCCGGAATTCGGCAGGCCTTTTGTATTTGATAACCGGGTGGATGAATCCAAATGGGAATCTTTTACGGTGACCAGTAGAGGGCATTTGTTCTTTGAATTGATGGAAGAATTTTCGGGAAATGCTGCAGGCACGGGCGGCCTGGTGACTTTCAAAGATTCCAACTGGCTGATGTCCATTGTTCTGGCTTATCAGCCTCATTTCATAAGCCAGCCGGATGATGTGACCGTTTTTTGGGGATACGGCTTGTTCCCGGATCAGGAAGGCAATTTTGTTAAAAAGCGTATGGCCGATTGTACGGGTGAGGAGATCCTGACGGAACTGATACATCACCTGCACTTTGACCATGTGCTGGATCAAGTCTTGGAAAATGCTAACTGTATTCCCTGCATGTTGCCTTATATCACCAGCCAGTTCCTGACCCGCGCGGAAGGCGACCGGCCACAAGTTGTGCCCAAAGTTTCCAAAAACCTTGCCTTTATCGGGCAGTTCGCCGAAGTGCCGGATGATGTCGTATTTACGGTTGAATATTCTGTCCGCACAGCGCAAATAGCCGTTTATGAATTGTTAAAGCTGGATAAAGAAGCTACTTCGATGTATCATGGCGACCATCATCCCGGCATACTGTTCCATGCTGCTGAAACCATGTTCAGATAAATCAAAATGGCACACTTAATATCCCAATTGAACAGGCTAACTTGGCTGACCGTAGCGTTGATTTGCAGCACCTCCTTCAGCGGCTGCAGCCAGGAGGTAAAAAAAACACCAAAATCCGACAGTCTGAGACATGACTGGGATAGAACAATCCCAGGCAATTTCAGCGGGCAATCTAAAACAGTATTTGACAGTACCCGGATAGCTTCGTTCTTTAAGCGTTACCCCGCTGTAAAAACTTATGAGCCAGAACTCCGTACCTTTTACCGGCAAAGGAAATATGCCTATGCCTGGTTTGATGACGGGCAATTGATTGAACAAGCCAGTAATCTGGCCAACCGGGTCATGAACTTAGAGAATGAAGGTATTTACAAAGCGGTGCCTTACCAGCAGGCACTGGACTCTTTGTTACATGACCAGGGAGGCAAAGGAAAAGACATTCAGCAAGATATTTCGGCTGAATTAATGCTGACCACTCAATACTTTGTGTTTGCCAAACTGGCCTGGCACGGCATGAATACGGCAACGAGCAAATCTTCGGGCTGGTTTATGCCGAGAAAGAAAATTGCCTATCCGCAATACCTGGACAGCCTACTGAAAAAACCGGCAGATAACCGTTCTACTACCGAACCGGTCTATCGTCAATATGATTTATTGCGGGGGTTTTTAAGAAAGTACCGGGCATTGGACCAAAAGGATCAATGGCTGCCAATTATATTAACAAAGAACAACCTGAAGAACGGTGATTCATCTGACGTCATCAGGCTATTAAAAGCCCGCTTATTTAAACTGGAAGATTACTATGGCGACACTTTGAGTGCCGTGTATACCGAGGAACTGGTAACTGCGCTTAAGGTATTTCAGGAGCGGCACGGCTTGCTGGTCAGCGGTCTGCCGGATAAAGCCACACTTGCCGGATTAAATGTTCCGTTAGCCTCCCGGATCAAACAGATCCTTGTCAATATGGAGCGCAGCCGCTGGTTGCCGGTAAAATTGAATAGCGATTACCTCGCTGTCAATATCCCGGAGTATCAGTTGCATGTTTACCATGCGGATAGCCTGCTGTGGAGTTGCAAAGTGGTAGTGGGCCAAACCGTGCACCCAACAACTGTGTTTTACGGTGAGGTTAAACAGGTGGTCTTCAGCCCCTACTGGAATTTACCGCGTGGCATCACTCGGAACGAAGTGCTGCCGGGTATCCGGAAAAATCCGCGATATATTGCCGAACACCGAATGGAGATTACCGGGACCCAAAACGGCCTGCCGGTGATCAGGCAAAAGCCAGGACCGGAAAACTCGCTGGGATTGGTCAAATTCCTTTTCCCTAACAGTTATAATATTTACCTGCATGACACACCCTCTAAATCGCTATTTGGTGAAACGAGCCGGGGATTCAGTCACGGCTGTATCCGGGTGAGCGAGCCGGCTAAACTGGCAGATTTCCTGCTGAAGAGCAACGGGGATTGGGATGCAGAAAAAATCAAAGCAGCGATGCACGGCGGTAAAGAGCGCTACATCAACCTTACACAAAAAGTTCCTGTTTTCATTGCTTATTTCACCGCATTTACTGACAGGGATAACCGGTTGAATTTTAGAAAAGATATCTATCAACTCGACGCGCGCCTGGCGGCAATGATCCTGTCAGGTAACGGAGCCTATTAAAAATATCCTATGAAAATATTAGAAAGCAAGGTCGTATTTATTACCGGCTGTAATTCCGGGATCGGACAGGCCTGCACATTTGAAGGTGCACGTAAAGTTATGAGCTTGTATTGATGTTGGAGTAATGTACTGAAAT
Source organism: Mucilaginibacter sp. UYNi724 (assembly GCF_054057495.1). Taxonomy (NCBI): domain Bacteria; kingdom Pseudomonadati; phylum Bacteroidota; class Sphingobacteriia; order Sphingobacteriales; family Sphingobacteriaceae; genus Mucilaginibacter; species Mucilaginibacter sp. UYNi724. Next base: position 211,421 of record NZ_JBSRZI010000008.1, read on the forward strand.
AAGTATTATAAAACAGCACCCTCATTAATAAAATTAAATAAACAAACCGAAAATGAAATCAAACGACGAACTTACAAAAGACGTTCAGGACGCAATTCATTGGGAACCAATTGATATTCCGGGGATGTTGACCACCTGATTCCGTGGCAAATTGACCAGGCAATTAGCTGGCGAACGATAGCAGCGAGAGCTGTAAAAGCGTTTT